>CAMOUF010000311.1 GCA_946626395.1 uncultured Clostridia bacterium | reverse complement strand
GACGAGCCGCTGATGACCGCCTGTGGCGGAAATCTCATCGGCGGTGAGATCAGGCGAAACGAGCAATGTCCGCATGAAGCGGACTTGCGATGATTGAGCCTGCGGGTCTGGGGGCGCGCAGCCCCCAGAGTTTCCTCTTTATGTTTTATCCCTCATTATAGTGGTCGGGCAGATCGTTTTCGTACATCACCACGTCGCCGGGGCGCAGGATGCCGTTCACGGTCCGGATCGCCTCGTCCAGGCTGGCGACCACATGGATGTTCTGTTCATCAAAGCCCTTTTCCTTCAGGCCCTTCCGGATGGGTTCGGTATGGCGCTTGCCCACCAGCACGGCCACGTCCACGGCATCGGCCATGGCCTGGCCGAATTCCTCGTTGTAGCGGGCTTCCTCCGCCCCCAGTTCCACCATGCCGGGGGTGACGATCACCCGGCGGCCCGGGAAGGAGGAGAGCACCTTCAGGGCTTCCTTGCTGGAAGTGGGGTTGGTGTTGAAGGCGTCGTCGATCACGGTGACGCCCCCCGCGGTTTTGAGCAATTGCAGCCGGTGCTCCACGGGTTTCAGGCTTTGAATGCCCCGCTTGATCTGCTCCCGGTTGAGCCCCAGGCGCATGGCCACGCAGCAGGCGGCGCAGATATTGCCAATGTTGTGGCGGCCCAGCAGGGGCGTCACGCACTCAAAGGGCTCCCAATCGCCTAAGTGCAGGGTGAAATGGCTGCCCTGGGGGGACACGCTCACGTCGCTGGCCCAGGCGTCGGCCCCCTCTTTCCCGGCCAGCATTTTGGGCTTGCCGGTCTTTTCGTACAGCTTGTAAACGATCCCGTTGTCGTTCAGGAATACGGAAAGGCCGTCCTGGGGCAGCGCGTCGATCAATTCATACTTGGTCTTTTCGATGCGTTCGATTGTCTTGAAGGTGTCCAAGTGCTGGGGCCCCACGGCGGTCAAGATGCCGATGGTGGGGTGCACCAGGCGGGACAGCTCCTTGATCTCCCCCACGTGCCGGGCCCCCATTTCCCCGATGAATACCTGATGGGCCGGGGTTAAGCGCTCCCGGATGATGCGGGTCACGCCCATAGGGGTATTAAACGACGCGGGTGTGGCCAGCACATTATATTTTTGAGAAAGGATTTCAGCCAATATAAACTTGGTGCTGGTCTTGCCGTAGCTGCCCGTGATGCCGATGCGGATGAGCCGGGGATTTTCCAGCAGTTTCTTTTCCGCGTCCCTAAAATACAGATGGAAGATCAAGCGCTCTATGGGCAGGGCGATCACCCCCGCCAGAGCCACGATGAACGGCAGGAAAAGAGAAGGACGGATATATTCCAATACCATACTGAGATGAGAGTAAGTCAGGTTTTCGCTGTTCAGGTATGCTTTGAGAAACAATGCGCTCCCGTATCGATTGAGGGCTACAGCGATCACGCAAGCCAGCACAAGCGCCGCATAAAGCCGTTTCATCCGAGGAGTTAGCGCAAATTTCTTTTTCTGGGGCAGGTTGCGGGCATAACGGTGCAAAACGATACCCAATACAACCGGGATCAGCGCATTGATGATCGATAATAGCAGTTCCGGAAGCCATCTGTTCACCACAATGGAAACAAATACGGCCAGGAATATGCCGATCCAATACACGCCAATATACCCAAGCGTCAGAATGACCCCAGGCGCGAAAGCTCTTTTCCATTGCCGCTGGATGGTTTTGAAATATCCTCTGAACTGATAGCTTTCCAATTGGAAATAATGCAGCAGGATTCTCGCTGCCAGCACCATACCAATCACTTCACCAATGGCTGTCACATAGTAAGAATAGGTCAGTTGCATAGCAAAACCTCTTTATACCAAAAACGCCCGCACCACCGTCACGAACCGCTGCCACTGCCTAAGATAAGCAAAGTGGTCGTCGTTTTCAAAGATCACCAGCCCCGCGTCGGGAATGTCCTGCTCCATCTTTTGCCCCATCCAGAGGGGGGTTTCGGTGTCATTCTCCCCCCAGATCAGCAGGGTGGAGGCCTGGATGCGCGGCAGCAGGGGCGTCAGATCCTGGTTGATGACCTTCACGAAGGTCTTTTTCATTTCATCGTCCAGGGCCTTGTAATCGGGGGAGCTGTACTGATCCTGCAAGGCTTTCAGAGCCTTTTGCGCAATGCTGCCCACCAGGGGCAGCTTGGATAACCTCACCAGGGCTTCCTTTTTCTTTTGGTATTCCTCGCTGCGCGCTTTCTGCTGGGGGGTGGGTTCTTTGCGCAGGCCCGCCCCGCCGGTGAGCACCAGACGGCTGACCAATTGCGGCTCGTTGGCCGCCAGCCACAGGGCCACCCGGCCCCCGAAGGAATGGGCGATGATGTCGCAGGGGGCGATGCCCAATTGCTCCATCAGCTCCTTGGTGCATGCCGCGAACTCCGGCACGCCCCAGGGCTCCGGGGGACGGCCCGATTCGCCGTGGGCGGGAAAGTCGATTACCGTGACCCGGTAATCCTTGCTTAAATCCTGAGCAATGGGCTGAAAATGCTGGATGGAGCAGCCCCAGCCATGGAGCAGCAGCACGTTTTTCCCCCGCTCGCCCATCTGCTCATAATGAACGCGAACGCCCTTTGCGGTTAATTCCACGGAACTGCCCTCCTTGCAAATGTAATCAAATCGTTCATAAGTATGTCCCCCATTCGGCTTTCTCGGAAGGGGGTCTGGGGGAACCCTCTCTTTGGCCTCCAAAGAGAGGGTTCCCCCAGAAGGCTCCATTACGTCTTATTGTATGCCTTTTCCGCCTGGTCCATGCGCCAGATGTAGCGGCATTTCCGGGTGGCTCCGGCGCAGAGGGTGCGGTACGCCCGGGGCACGTCGGCAATGCGCTCCAATTCACAGCCCAGGTTTTCGCAGGTTTTCCGGGAGGCGGCGTTTTCCACATTGTTGGTGATCACCACCGATTCCAGCCGCAGCCGCCGCATCAGCGGCAGCATCAGCCTGCACCCCCGGGCAGCGTAGCCGTGGCCCCGGGATTTTTCCTCCACGCGGTAGCCGATGTGGCCCAGGTAATACAGTCCCGGGCTCTCCCCCAGGCGCAGGCTCACATAGCCCACATAATCCCGGGTGCCCTTCCGGAACATGTTGAAGGTGTAGCCGTCGTCGATGCCGTATTCCGGGTCAGACACGTCCTCCCGGGACAGCACCAGTTCCAGCTCCTCATCGGCAAACATGGCCTTGCGGGAAAACAAACGCAGGAAGCGCATGGAAGTCACCTCAGATAAGGAGTTTTCTGTGGGAAACAGGCTGGATCATCCATACAGGATGATTCCACAGCCGGTTTTCGGAAGGGGTGCGGGGGAACCGCTTTTGACACAAAAGCGGTTCCCCCGCCGTTCCTCTCAGAACAGCGCGTTCACGAACTCCTTGGCGTCAAAGGCCTGGAGATCGTCAATGCCCTCGCCCACGCCGATATACCACACGGGGATATTCAGCTCCTTGCGGATGGCGATGGCCACGCCGCCCTTGGCGGTGCCGTCCAGCTTGGTGAGCACGATGCCGTTGATTTCGGCGGCCTCTTTAAACTGCTTGGCCTGCTGAATGCCGTTTTGCCCGGTGGTGGCGTCCAGCACCAGCATGCAGCGCATTTCGGCCTCGGGGTATTCCCGGTCGATGATGCGGCGCATTTTGCTCAGCTCGTCCATCAGGTTCTTTTTGTTGTGGAGCCGCCCGGCGGTGTCCACAATGAGCAGGTCGGTTTTCCGGGCCTTGGCGCTCTGCACGGCGTCATAGACCACGGAGGCGGGGTCGCTGCCCTCGGAGCCGCGGATGATGGGCACCTTGGCCCGCTCGGCCCACACGTTCAATTGCTCGTCGGCGGCGGCGCGGAAGGTGTCGGCGGCGGCCAGCATCACGCTGCGGCCGATTTCCTGGAACCGCAATGCCAGCTTGCCGATGGTGGTGGTTTTGCCCACGCCGTTGACGCCCACCACGAACATCACCATGGGCCAGCGCAGGTTGGGCCGGGGGATGTTCATTTCGTCGATCAGAATCTGCTTGAAGATTTCCTTGGCCTGGTCAGCGTCCTTGATTTTCTTTTCGCTGACCTGGGCGCGCAGCTTGTCCATGATGTCCGTGGTGGCGGAAACGCCCACGTCCGCCAGGATCAGAATGTCCGTCAGCTCATCATAGAAATCCTCGTCCACTTCCCGGGTGTTTTTCACCAGCTCGTCCACCTTGTCGGTCAGCCCCGAGCGGGTCTTGAACAGGCCTTCCTTTAAGCGTTGAAAGAAACCCACTTTTCCTTCCTCCCCCATGATAGATTCAAAAAAATTTATTCGTAATCCTGCAAATTCACCGATACCATGCCGGAAACGCCCCGCTCCTGCATGGCCACGCCGTATAGCGCGTCGCAGCGCTCCATGGTGCCCTTGCGGTGGGTGACCACCACGAACTGGGTGGTCCTGGAAAACTCGGACAGGTAATCCGCGAAATAGCCGATGTTGGCTTCGTCCAGGGCCGCTTCGATTTCATCCAGAATGCAAAACGGCGTGGGCTTTAATTTCAGCATGGCAAACAGAATGGCGATGGCGGTCAGGGCACGCTCGCCGCCGGAAAGCAGGCTCAATAATTGCAGCTTCTTTCCCGGGGGCTGGGCGATGATTTCGATGCCGCAGTTCAGGGCGTCGCCGGGGTCGGTGAGCTTTAATTCGGCGTAGCCCCCGCCAAACAGCCGGGCGAAGGTTTCCTTGAAATATTCCCCTAACTTTTCAAACTCCGCCACGAACTGCTTTTCCATCTGGGACAAGAGCCGGGTGATCAGGTTTTGCAAATCCTCCTCGGCCTTGGTGAGGTCGTTTTGCTGGGCGGTCAGGTCATCGAACCGCTCCTTGGTGGCGGCGTATTCCTCGATAGCCCCCACATTCACATGGCCCATATCCCGGATACGGCCCCGGAGCACGGCGGCCTCCTTTTCGCTGCCGCTCAGGTCAAAGGGCCCCTGGCAGCGGAATTCCTCCGCCATGGCATAGGTCAGGTCGTAGGTGTTGAAAATATGGTCGGTCATGACCTTGAGCTCGTTTTCCGCCCGGTCCCGGCTCAGTTCCGTCCGATGGAGCTTCACGCTGTCGTCGTCATACGCCTTATGCATTTCTTCGCTCAGGCGCACGCTTTCCCGCTGGGCGGCGTTCTTTTCCTGACGCCGGGCCTCCAATTCGTCCACCCGGCCCCGGGCGCCGCTGACAGCCTCCTCTCGCTGGCGGCAGATATCCTCCTGCTCGGCAAGCAGCTTTTGGGCCAGGGTCAATTGGGCTTCCCGGCTTTCCCGGTCCACGTCCAGATCGTTTAGTGTCTTGGCCAATTGGGCGAATTCCTGATCCCGGCGCTGCTTGTCCCGCTGAAGGGTATCCAGGGTATAGGACAGCTCCGCGTATTGCAGCCGCATTTTGGTCACCAGGTCCCGCTGGGCGTCGGCTCGCTCCCGGGCCTCGAACAGGGCCTTTTGCAGGGCTTCCGTCTTTTGGTCCATGGCTTCCCGGTCCAGGGTTTCCATCTGGGCCGCGCTTTGGGCCTGGGCCAGATCCCGCTCGATTTCCGCGATGCTTTCGGTCAATTGCTCCCGGGCGTCCCGGGTGCGCTGCAACTGCTGGGAGGCGGCGGTCAATTCCGCCTTGGCGTTGAACACCCTTTCCTGCTCCCGGGCCACGGCGATTTCTTCCTGATGCACCCGCTCCAGGGCTTCGTTCCGCAGCCGCTTATATTCCTCCCGCTTTTCCTGCATGGCGGTGAGCTTTTCCCGAAGATCGGTCAACTCCTGCTTTTCCCCGTCCAGGGTCTGGCGCAGTTCCTTGATTTCCCGCTCCCGGCCCAGCAGGCTCACGGCGCTTTTCTGGGCGGTGCCGCCGGTCATGGAGCCGCCGGAGTGCATCACGTCGCCGCTTAAGGTCACCAGCCGGAAGGCGTGGCGGCCCGCCCGCATGATGGGAATACCGCTGTCCAGGTCCCGGGCGATGACGGTGCGGCCCAGCAGATTTTCCATAATGCCCCGGTATTCCGGCGCAAAGGAGATCAGTTCGCTGGCCACCCCCAGGCACCCCGGCATGGACAGGAGCCTGCGCTCCTCCCCGGTCAGCACCCGGCCTTTCACGCTGGTCATAGGCAGGAAGGTGGCGCGGCCCAGGCGGTTGTTGCGCAGATAATCAATGATGCGCTTGGCGGCCTCTTCATCCTGGGTGACGATGTTCTGCAGCGCCCCGCCCAGCACCATATCAATGGCGGTTTCCAATTCCTTGGGCACCTGCATCAGCCGCGCTACTACGCCCTTGACGGCGGCGTCCCCCTGGGCATAGTTCAGGGCCCGGCGGACGGACTGGTTATAGCCCTCCATTTCCCGGCTCATTTCCTCCATGAGCCGCAGCCGGCTCACGTCGCCCTGGTATTTGACGTTCAGGTTTTGGGCCCGCTCCGCTGTTTCCTGGGTTTCCTGGGTCAGGGTCCGCAGGCTGGCTTCGGTGGAAACAGCGTCCTCTTTTAAGGCGGCCAGGCCCGCTTCCACTTCCTGGGCCTGCTTTTCCGCGCCCCGCAGGGCGGCGGTCAGGGCGGTCTGCTTTTCGCCGCCTTCCTTCACGCTCTGCTCGATTTCATTCAGGCGCTGCTTCATCTGGGCGCAGATGGCCTGTTGCCGGGCCTGCTGGTTTCGGGCGTCGGAAAGGCGGTTCATGGCGGCCAGGATATCGGCTTTATGGGTGTCCAGAACGTTTTCCTTCTGCTGGGCGTCCTGCAAATAAGCGTCCAGCTTGGTCTGCTCCCGGTTCAATTCCTGCTGGGCGTTGGTCAGCGCTTCGCCGCTTTGCTTCGTGTCCTGCTCCCCCTGCTCAAACAGGGCCTGCAGTTCTTCCTGCTTGCGTTCAGCCGCTTCCCTTTCCCCCGCCAAACGCTGCAAATTTTCTTGAGTGGATTCGATTTGGTGAACAGTGCGTTCCCGGGCGGACTGCATTTCGTGGAGGGCGTCGGAGGCGTCCAGATGCTCCTGCCGGGCCACGGCCAATTCCTGCTCCAGAACGGAAATGGCTTCCTCCAGCTTTTCCCGCTCGGCTGCGTTTTCATTGAGCCGGGCTTCATGATGGAGGAGCACATCCTTTAGGCCCTCCAGGGTCTTATCCAGAGACGCGATGCGGTCCTTTACCTTGTCATGACGGATCAGGAAAATATTGATTTCCAGGTCCTTGAGCCGTTCGGCCAGCTCCAGATATTCCTTGGCCACCGCCGCCTGCTTTTCCAGAGGCTCCACCCGGGCGGACAATTCGTCCAGAATATCGTTGACCCGGCTCAGGTTTTCTCTTGTGCGGGCCAGCTTCTTTTCCGCGTCCTCCTTGCGAACGCGGTAGGTCATCACCCCGGCG
>CAMOUF010000310.1 GCA_946626395.1 uncultured Clostridia bacterium | reverse complement strand
CGTGGCAGAAGCGCCTGTGACCCAGCCCCCCCCTGCTTTACCCGTGACGGAAGCACCGCCTACTGCCGTGCCTGTGACGGAAGCACCGCCCCCCGCCGTGCCTGTGACGGAAGCTCCGCCTACCCAGGCGCCTACCGCCGTTCCGCCGCCTACCCAGGCCCCCACCCCCGCGCCCGGCCCGCAGCAGCCGCTGACCAAGGCGGGCTCCACCGTGCGCTTCAACGGCGATTCCTATAAATGCTCCTGGTACGTGACCCCGGAAGGGGAAGCTATGATCGGCATTGAGGAATTCTGCAAGGCCGTGGGCCTGTCCTATTACCCCGGTGATGAATTCTTCCTGCTAGGCGCTTACTGCAATATCTCCCAGGACTACTATGGTATCAATTCTTTCCGGGTTGCCGGGAAGGACTGCACGGATAACATCATTGCCTGGGGCCGGGATTTGTATGTGGGCAAGAAGGTGTTCACTGTCGTGGGCTGCTCCTTCAGCAGGGATGGGGATGTGCTGTCCATCCGCTATAAATAATGTGATCCCATTCAGCATAAATAAATGATAACTATTCAGTCGCAAGGGAATGCAGAACGCTCCATCAATCAAAAAGCATGAATAAAACCCCTCAGTCGGCTACGCCGACAGTTCTAACGCACCGCCGCTATTCCGCAAAGTGGAAGCGGCGGCAGCGCCGCGCTGGGAACCATAGGTTCCGCGCGGGTTGGTCACGCCTGCGCATAGCGCAACGGCGCGACTGCTATCCCTGATAGGGGAGCCTATCATGCCTCCCCGATCAGGGGAGGTGCCCCTGCAGGGGGCGGAGGGGTTCTCCCTCTCCCTTGGGTTCCATGGTCGACTGAACAGTTACAATCAATGATTGAAAAATGCCATCCTGACTTGTTTGTCAGGGTGGCATTTTTCGTCCTGGTTTTGGACAAACGCCGCAGCATGATACGGCATCAGGCGTCTTGCTTTTTCAATCTTTTCCTATTGCAGAATGTTGGTTTCCTGGAGCTTTCTTTGAATGCCTCCAAAATATTGCTCCACTTCGGCGTCGGTGAGCTTCATGTGCTTTTGCAGCAGGGGAATGATCTTGATGGGCCGCATCCGGGCGTAGTATTTTACCGCGTCCACGTTTTGCCGCCAGGCCTTCATGGTGAAATGGGGCCAGCGCTCCAGGTGACGGGGCAGAAGGATTTCCAGCGTTTCCTCCCAGGGCTGGAAATGGCTTTCCACATAGGGCCACTGGAAGGAAAGCTCCAGCACCTCCGCAAACCGGGTGAGGAACTTGGCCTTCATGTCCGGCACGTTCAGCAGGGCAGCCAGGGGTTCATGACGGAAGCCCTGGATTTTATCGCTGACTTTCTTGATATAATAGTTCATGGGTCCGGCTTCCAGGCCCAGGAATCCCGCCTCCACGTCGAACAGCAGATATTTCCATTTTCCCTCCGGCACCCGGTACACCCGCACGTTGGTAAAGTCGTTGTTGCCGATGATGATTTCAAAGGCGGTGTGGGTGAACAGACTGTCGATATCCAGGCGGTCCAGCACATACTGCAAATTGTCCGGATCGTTCAGATCCTTCTTCTTGCAGAAATCGCACAGGGCCAGCCAATCTTCGTTGCTGCCGTTGTTGACAAACTCGTCCCGGCCGGTGCGGGCCAGAATGTCGATCTTGTCGATGGCATCTTCATCGGTGACGCCTTCCCATTGAGCCACGAAATATTTATTGATTTTTTCCCGAAGATTATAATGTCCCCAGAATTGACCGTTGATGTACACCTCGATGGCCAGGGCATCCTGATAAATAATGTCCAGGGGCTCTGCCAGGGAGGAAATCACCGGGTCCCGCAGACGGGTGGAAAAGGCGTCGGAATTGGCAGAACGCAGCAGCAGCGACTTATAGCTGTCGTAATCCCGATGGGGGAAGGGATTGAAGGAAAACCGATCCGCCCCGTAAGCCTTCCGGGCGAACACGGCGATGGACTTTTGCGCGTTCTGCCGGGCGGAATGGCCTGCGGTGGTAAAGGTGCCCAATTGGTTCAGCTCGCACTGGCCCTCCAGGTTAAAGTATTCCACGTTCATGGGGTATTCCCAGTCGTGTTCATAGTTTGGATAATTGGCGTTGGGGCCCTTCACCAGCAAGCCGGTTTTCTGGTCGAACAGGTATTTATCATCCGTAATCAGGGAAATGACGGGCACGGGCCGGTCCACCCCGATCAAATAAGAGGCGGACACTGTTTCCGATGGCACCTGGTTTTCCCCAAAGGCACGCAGGCGCAGCACGCTGGTTTTGGAAAAAGTCAGGCCCTCCTGGGGAAACGCCTTGCTTTTTTCCGTGGGCGTGGAGCCGTCCAGGGTATAGCGCAGGGCCGCGTCTTCCGGGCCCTGGGCGGACACGGTGACGGCGGACTCATAGAAGCCCCCGGCTGTCAGGATCGTGGGCAAGTCCGTTCGGGATGGATAGCCGGTTTTCGGGTTTTTTTTGCCTGGGGTGGCTTCGGCAAAATATAGATATTCGCTGCCCCCGTCGGGCAGGCCCCAGGACACGTTTCCGTATTGGGCGGGAATTTTCAGCGACAAAAGAGGCGTTTCCCCGTCCTTGTCCGTCAGGCGCACCGTTTCGCCGGAGGAAGAAATCTTGAAATTGGCGTAGTAGGTGCTATTTTTGCCGGGGCTCATGTCCTCGCCGGTGCAGTACACCAGCACATATCCCCCGGCTTTGACGGTGGTATTCTTGGGAAACGCCCATTTGGTCAGGTTCTTTTTGCTGTCGGAAAGATAACAGCCGCTCAGATCCACGGCCTTTTTTCCCGTGTTGTGCAGCTCGATCCAATCGTAAGCCTCTCCGTTGGTATACACCCCGTTGGAAGCCATCACCTCGCTGATTTCAATTTCAGCGCAGGCCTGGGAAAGCGCGGTCAGCAGGAAAAAAAGAACGAGGGGCAGCAGTTTTTTCATAATGGTTCAGGTTCCTCCGTGTTTTAGATGATTCCCTTTTGCAGCGCTTTGGATACAATGTCCAGCATCCGGGTGAATTGCTCTCTGTAATTGGACAAGGCGCTGTACGCCCCATCCTCGGACAGCACGCCCCGGGGCAGATCCAGGGGCAGCAGCCCGTCCTCGTCATCAGATACATCCTGCCGCCAGGCAGCGCCGCCATAATACCCGCCCAGCTTTTTTACGTCGCTCTGCATGGCGCAGAAATCGTCCAGCGCTGTTTCCAAAGAAGCGTTGATACTGTTGACCCGGTTGAGAATCTCTTCCATTTGAGTGATCCGGTTGATTTGCTTTTCGGTCTTTGTCATGGGGCATTCTCCTTTCATAGAGGGCCGTTACAGGAAGGAAGCATAGGGCTGCGGCTTCTTTTTCTTTTGGTCCGGGTCGATGAATTCCACCTCCATGCGGTCAAAAGGAACATCCTCGATGAAGTGTTCCTTTAAAAACCGCGCCTGGGAAAACTGGTCCCAGTCCCGTTCATGGCGGGGGAGCACCATGGGCTTGCTCACATCCAGTTTCTGGCACGCCTGCCGAAGTGCCTCCTGCCAGTCGCTCCGCGCGCATTCCACCGTGATATCACGGTCGATCCTGGATTTATGCATCAGCCGTACCCAAATTCCGGCGCCCATGGGCAGTCATCTCCTTTAGGCTTCTTCATTCTTCTATTCGTATTATCGCACAGAAATCACTGTTTTGCAAGCGTTCTTTGTAAAGGAATCCGGGACTGCAAAAAAGCGAAACAAGCAAAGAGGATGTTTATTCATCCATCTTTGATTCGCGCCGCGCTGCTTTATAGTCCAAGGTCTTCGTTAAAAAGAAAAAAGCTATGACTTTGCATAGCGCGATTTTGGCTTTGATATTGTACTTGACAATTTTTGTTCCATTCGTTATACTGAATTTCGTTGATTGCTTCATCCGCAGTGTGCTGGCTCTCCATCAGCAGGATGTCCCTGAAGACATATCGAAGCATTCAAAACAGCCGCTGTCAGAAATCGATCCATTCACGCGGCACTCCCTTTTCGGAAACCCTTAATCTATAAGGCTTTCCGGATGCCCCCGGGCGAAAGAGGGGCAAAGTTCTCTCCAAAAGTTCTCTCCTTTTTCCGAGAGACGAATTTGGGGTGAAATACACCTGGAGGTGTATCGAAGTGGTCATAACGGCCCTGACTCGAAATCGTCCCGGCGATTTGGAACACCCCCTGGCGGAAATCCTTATTTTTCAAGGCTTCCCGGGCCTTGAAAAGGTTAGAACCTCTTGCTTTCTCTCTTGGTTTTCTCTCCAAT
>CAMOUF010000309.1 GCA_946626395.1 uncultured Clostridia bacterium | reverse complement strand
GGAAGGGGCGGTCATGGCGGCAGCAGCGATGCCGAAAAGTACGTGTGCTACTATGCCGCGGGGGGCGGCGTGCAGCACGCGGAATTGCATGATATGCTGGTGCGGGATACTGCCCCGGCCATCCTGCATGCCTTGGGGCTGAAGATCCCCGATACCTGGAACAGCCGGGTGCCGGGCGGCCTGTTTGCCGATGTGCCGGAAAACCTGCCCCGGCCCGAGGGGCTGCCCTTGGAAATCCAGGAGCCTGAGCCCAAGCCCGAAATGGGAGTTTTTTTAGAGCGGTTTTCAGACCTTGCACCTGCACTTTATCTATCCTTTGAATCCATTGACGATCTGCCGAAGGGTACGGAACAGCAGGGCAAATTATATCTGGTTGACGGTGTGCGGGGCCATGGCATGCGCTTTGATGACGGCAGCCTCTCTATCCCATGCCCTGTAGGAAACGGAAGCTTTTCCTTTACTGCCTGGGTAAAACTGAACGCACGGGACGGAAAAACGCCCATCGCCGCCGTTTACAGCCCGGAGGAGCCTGCGTCGAAATGCTCTGTGCTGGCGGCAGGAGAAAAGAATCTGGCCCTGTCCATCAAAATGCTGGACGCGGAGAAAACCAAAAACATGGATATGGGGTTGCCCGTGCAGCGGGAGGGCGTGTGGTTTTTCCTGGCGGCCTTTTTGGATACGGAAATGGGACCGGCCGGCATCTCACTGAACTTTGAGCCCTTCATTATGCAGGAGCTTCCCGGAAAGAAATTGCTGAATGAGGGCCAGGCTGCCCGGCTTTACCTGGGGATGGATGAAAGAAGCGCGCCGGGCAAGCAGTTTCCCGGCACCCTGGACGACGTATGCTTGTACCGCAAAGTGCTCAACGACGAAGATATCTCTATGATGAAAGCATATTACATGGCATAAAGGCTCCCTTCATCAAATCAAAGGAAACAGACAGAAATGGGAGGGAAAAGCATGTTCAAGTATGTCACGTTTAATATTCGGTGTGATGTTGAAAGGGATGGACGCAATCAATTCGTATACCGTCAGCCCCTGATCCTACGCGCCATCCGGGAAGAAAAGCCGGATATCATCGGTTTTCAGGAAGTGATGGTGCACATGGCGGCGTGGCTGAAGGAGAATTTGACGGACTACTATGTGATCGGCTGCGGCCGGAACAGGGGCCTGAACGGGGAGCAAATGTCCGTTGCCTTCCGGAAAGACAAGTATAACTTGGTGGAGATGCGCACCTTCTGGCTGTCGGAAACGCCCTACCAGTCGGGCAGCAAATATTCGGACAGCGCGTGCCCCAGAACCTGCACGGAAGCGGTATTTGTGGAGCTGGAAAGCAGAAGGCCGCTGCGCGTTCTGAACACCCATTTGGATTATATGGGGCATCTGGCCCGCATGGAATCCATCCAGCAGATCATGCGGCATGTAAACGGGCTTTCCCTGTTCCCCGACGCCCCGATCATCCTGGCCGGAGACTTCAATGCCGATCCGGAGACCGAAGAGCTGAAGGCAATGGCCCAGGCGAAGGATTTCAAAAACGTCACGGCGGGCATTGGCGTTACCTTCCACGGCTTCATGCAGGAGGCAAATCCCACCCAGATCGACTATATTTTTGTGCGCGGCGGCTTAAACTGCCAAAGCGTAAAAAAATGGGACAAATACGAGGAAAACGGCGTTTATATCTCCGATCATTATCCGGTCTGCGCTGAATTGGAATGGGAGAATCAGGCATGAACATCGAAAAATCCACCCTGAAAGTCGGCCTGGAAAAGCCCTTAAAAATCCTGCATGTTACGGATAATCATCTTCCGCTGTACGATGAAAACGACAGCCCGGCCATTGTGGAAAAAGGAAAAAAACGCAATCAGGAAGCGGCCCTGGCCGCCTTGCGGGAAGAAATGGCGTATGGGACGGAGTATGTGAAGGCGCAGCCCCCGTACCATGACGATACGATCCTGATGAGCAAAAAATTCATGTCTGCCGTATGGAGCTGGGATCATTGCTTCAACGCGCTGGCGGTGGGCAGGAATGACCCGGTGCTGGGCATGAATCAGCTGTTATGCCCCTTCTATCTGCAGCAGGAGGATGGGTCTCTTCCGGATCGTTTCGGACCGGACAGCGTGCTGTGGGCCTGCTCCAAGCCCCCGGTGCACGGTTGGTGCATGACGAAGCTGATGGCCTGGCACGAATACGATGAACAAACGCTGCGGACAGTCTATTGCCATCTGGAAAAATGGACGGACTGGTGGATGACCTGCCGGGTGTATGCGCCGGACAGCCTGCCCGCCTATCCCCGTGGCTGCGATTCCGGGCTGGATAACAGCACCTGCTTTGACAAGGGCGATTTTATTGAGTCAGCGGATCTAAGCGCGTATTTGGCGCTGCAGATGAACTGCCTGAGCGATATTGCGCGCAAGCTGAACGAACCGGAAGCTGCCGCGCAATGGAAGCACAAATCCGCCGCCTTGATCGACAAAATGATCTTTGCCTGAATCCGGATCGCCGTCTCTTCGGAGGCGGCTTTTTTGCGTATAAAACTATGGACTGGGAAAAATAAAATGAACACGTCAGGTTTCATGGAATCCGC
Source organism: uncultured Clostridia bacterium (assembly GCA_946626395.1). Taxonomy (GTDB): domain Bacteria; phylum Bacillota; class Clostridia; order Christensenellales; family Aristaeellaceae; genus RUG563. The sequence goes on along the minus strand of CAMOUF010000309.1, from coordinate 240 downwards.
ATTGCGTATTGGCGCTAAGCAGAAATAAATATGAGTTAGCGCCAGGATTGCCTATTGATTTTGGCGCTAACATCATATAGAATAAGGTTAGCGCCAGAATTATGTGCGTTGGGAGGGCTGATGATATGCTGATCGGTCGGGAAAAAGAGCAGGGAGTCCTGGCAGAAGCCTTTCAGGCAGATGAATCCAGGTTTGTTGCCGTATATGGCAGGCGCAGGGTTGGTAAGACCTATCTGATTC
>CAMOUF010000308.1 GCA_946626395.1 uncultured Clostridia bacterium | reverse complement strand
CGTCAGCTTCTCCGGCGGCGTCGGCACCATCCAGGGCGTGGTCATCGGCGCGGTGATCATGCAGGCCATCGTGTACGCCCTCCAGTTCCTGGGCGTCAACCCCTACATCCAGTACATCATCCGCGGTCTCATCATCATCCTGGCCGTGTCCATCGACGTGCGCAAATACATCGTGAAGAAGTAAGGCCATGAAGAAGCAAGAAAACGGGCTGTCCGCCCGCGCGGAAATGGAAGCGGCGAAGGCGGAAAGCGAAAAGAAGTTTTCCGATCAGCCGCTGCCCCGGCGGTATCGGCTGTACGACAAGATCAAGAACCATGTGTCCCTGAGAACGGTGGACGCCGTGATCGTTATCACCGCGCTGCTGATCGTCGGTTTTCTGATATACGGAATCATGACTGCCAGCCCATCATAGCATGTTCCCAAGGATTGCTTTCAAAGCCGGCAGGTGAGAGACGCTGGAGCCTGCGGATCGCACAGGCCCGCGCTTCGTCTTTGCTTTCGTCCTTGGCAGAGAGGGATAAGCTGAAGAAAAATCTCGCCCACAGTCATGAAAATCACACAATCCCATAGCCTTAAAAACTAAAGACGAGGCTGTCTCAAAACGCCAAACGGAGAATTTGCGTTTTGAGGCAGCCTCTTTCCGCGTTGGACTGATGACAGAAGATTACTCGCGCATGATACGAACCGTGTTTCCTTCACTCTTCTGCTTCAGGATGGTTCGTCCCAGCATGAAACCGCAGAATACGGTCAGCACCCCGAAGACCACATCCATTACGATGAAAGCATCCTGCCGCCAGGTGCGTATCTCCACCACCTGCACATCTTCGCCCAATCCGTTCATGGCGTTGGAATTGGCAAGCCAACAAACATGTTATCACATGATTCCAATCCGCAATAGGTTTTCTTGGATGGGGGACGAAGCGCGGACAGCCGCCGACGGCGCATTACACGCCTTGTGTCATGGTGAAAGGAGCATGGGCAAGCGTAGCGCAGGCCATGCGTAGTAACTCCAAAGAATGGTTCCCCCGGAAAAAGTTACTTAATGTGCTCTTCAAATGATTGCGACTGAACAGATACCTGTGACCTTTTATGACAGAGAGTCCTTTCTGCGCTGACGATGTGCTGCCTGCTCAGCTTTATAAGGGGCTCTTGTTTTGTACTCTTTGGAAAAGGGCCGAGTGCGCTGCAATAATATATTTTTCGTATCTGGAATTTGCATATGGATTTTGGCAAGAATATGTGCTATTATATACAAAGAGTTAACGGAAAAAGAAAATCATCTTGAAATCCTGCATCGGGCTGACGAAGGAGTGAAGGCATATGAGCGTCAACATCAATATCCGCGGCGCAGTCAAACGTTATGGGAAAAACACGGTCATCGAGAACCTGACGCTGAATATCCGGGGCGGCGAATTCTTCACCCTGCTGGGTCCCTCCGGCTGCGGAAAGACCACTCTGCTTCGCATGATTGCGGGCTTCAATTCCATTGAGGGCGGCGATTTCTATTTCAACGACACCCGCATCAATGACCTGAACCCGGCCAAGCGCAATATCGGCATGGTGTTTCAGAATTATGCCATTTTTCCGCATATGAACGTTCGCAAGAACGTGGAATTCGGGCTGAAAAACCGTCCTTTCGACCGAAAGCTGATTCACCAGCAGGCGGACAAATTTTTAAAGCTCATGCAGATTGACCAGCTGGCGGAGCGGATGCCGGCTCAGCTCTCCGGCGGTCAGCAGCAGCGCGTGGCCCTGGCCCGCGCTTTGTGTATCGAGCCGGACGTGCTGCTGATGGACGAGCCCCTTTCCAACCTGGATGCCAAGCTGCGCGTGGAAATGCGCACGGTCATCAAGGAAATCCAGAACAACGTTGGCATCACCACCGTTTATGTGACCCACGACCAGGAAGAAGCCATGGCGGTTTCCGACCGCATCGCGGTCATGAACGGCGGCGTGATCCAGCATGTGGGCACACCCAAGAACATCTATCAGCGTCCCGCCAACACCTTCGTGGCAACCTTCATCGGCCGCAGCAATATGCTGGAGGGCGATTTGACCGTGGAAAACGGCAAGGCCGTGGTGACTCTGCCGACGGGCTACAAAGCCGCGTTTGACACCGTCGCGCCCGAAAACCTGAAATCCCAGCCCATAATCCTCTGCGCGCGGCCGGAAGAACTGATCGTGGAAACCGGCGGGGGAGAGGGCCTGAAAGCGGTCATTGACAGCAGCGTTTTCCTGGGGCTGAACACCCATTATTTCGTTCATCTCACCTCCGGAGAAAAGGCCGAGATCATTCAGGAATCCAGCATCGACTCCATCATCCGCCCGGGAACCGAAGTGCGCCTGCGGCTGAACACGGAAAAGGCCAATTTGTTCACCAAGGACGGCAAACGCAACCTGCTTACCGGCGTGGAAAACGATCTGGTCAAAGAGGCGGTGTGAGCCGTGAAAAGAAAGTTTGAAGTCTGGACGGTCGTCACCTGGGTTTTCCTGGCGCTGTTCGCGCTGTTCCTGGTCTATCCCATGTACGGCATCCTGAAACAATCCGTCATCAGCAAGGACGGCCAGTTCACGCTGGAGCAGTTCGTGAAATTCTTTTCCACCCCGTATTATTCCTCCACCATTCAGAACAGCTTTGTGGTCACCATCGCGGTGACGGCGGTGACGCTGCTGCTGGGCATTCCGTTTGCTTACTTCTATTCCTTCTTCCAATTAAAGGGCAGCAAGTTTCTGTTCGTCACCTCCATCCTGTGCTGCATGAGCGCCCCCTTCATCGGGGCCTACAGCTGGATCATGCTGCTGGGCCGCAACGGCGTCATCACGGCATTCTTCAAGGACGTATTCGGGATCAAGCTGGGCAGCATCTACGGCTTCGGCGGCATCCTGATGGTGCAGGCGCTGAAATTCTTCCCCCTGGTGTTCGTGTACATGAACGGCGCGTTCAAGTCCATTGACAATTCATTGATCGAAGCCTCGGCCAACATGGGCTGCACCGGCGTGAAGCGGTTCTTCAACGTGATCATGCAGCTGTCCATGCCCACCATCCTGGCGGCGTCCCTGCTGGTGTTCATGCGGGCGTTCGCGGATTTCGGCACACCGCTTCTGATCGGCGAAGGCTACCGTACCTTCCCGGTGGAAATCTACAACCAGTATCTGGGCGAGAACGGCACCGACCATAACTTCGCCGCCGCTATTTCGGTCATTGCCATCTTGGTGACGGCGCTGGTGTTCTTCCTGCAAAAGTGGGCAACGAAGAAATACAACTTCTCCATCAACTGCCTGAACCCCATTCAAAAGCGCAAGCCCCAGGGCGTGGGCGGTGTGCTGATGTATGTGTACTGCTATGGCCTGATCGCACTGGCGTTCCTGCCCCAACTGTATATTGTTTACCTCTCTTTCCGTAACTGCGACGGCGCGGTGTTCAAGCCTGGCTTCAGCCTGGTGAACTATGAAAAGGCGGTCAAGAAGCTGCTGGTACGTTCCATCGACAACACGATGATCTTTGGCGTGGTGTCCCTGGCGCTGATTATCCTCTTCGCCATCCTGATTGCGTACCTGGTGGTGCGCCGGCCCCGGCCCCTGAACCACACCATCGACACGCTGTCCATGCTGCCCTACATCATGCCCGGCTCCATCATCGGCATCGCGCTGGTGATCGCGTTCGGCAAAAAGCCCCTGGCGCTGACGGGCACCGCGGCGGTGATGATCATCGCTCTGGTCATCCGCCGAATGCCGTACACCATCCGATCGGCTACGGCCACGCTGCAAAGCATTCCCATCAGCACGGAGGAAGCGTCGCTGTCCCTGGGCGCGGGCAAGCTGAAAACCTTCCTCACGGTCACCACGCCCATGATGGCCAACGGCATCATGAGCGGCGCGGTGCTCAGCTGGGTGGCCATCGTGACGGAGCTGTCCAGCGCCATCATCCTGTACAACAACAAAACCATCACCCTCACCATGAGCACCTACGCCGCCATTTCCCGCGGCAACGACGGCCTGGCCTGCGCCTTCGCCGCCATCCTGACCGTGCTCACCGCCGTATCCCTGATCCTGTATCTTGCCGTCACCAAGAGCGAGGACATCAAGCTGTGATCCTCAGGCGTAAGGATACGCCTGGAAATAAACATTATTCTATGAAGGAGGTTTCTCAATATGAAGAAACTGGTTTCCCTGCTGTTGGCCGCTGTGATGCTGCTGGCTTGCTGCGCCGCGCTGGCGGAGGACGTGAAAGGCCCCCTGGTGCTGTACAGTTCCATGACCGACAACGACATTGACAACCTGATCGAAGCCTTCAATGAAGTGTACCCCGATGTGGAAGTGGAAGTGGTGAACGGCTCCGCCGGCGAGCTGCAGGCCCGTACCCGCGCTGAAGCGGGCAATCCCCAGGGCGACGTGCAGTGGGGCGGTCTGTCCCCCTCCGACGGCTCTGCCAACGACGACATCTACGCCCTCTACACCTCTCCCTATGAGGACGACCTGCCTGCCGATTACAAGAGCCACAACGGCCGCTACAACCAGGACCACCTGAGCACCATCTGCTTCTGCGTGAACGTGGAGCTGGAAAAGGAGCTGGGCCTGGAGATCCGCACCTATGAAGACCTGCTCAATCCCGCGCTGAAGGGCCGCATCGTGCTGAGCGATCCCAACAGCTCCTCCGCCGCCTGGAACAACGTGTGCAACATCTTTGCCGTGTACGGCTATGACAGCGACGAAGCCTGGGCCATCATGCGCGGCCTGCTGGAAAACGGCCTGGTGATTTCCACGTCTTCCTCCGTGTGCTTCAAGGCTGTTGACAGCGGCGAATACGTGGTGGGCCTCACCTATGAAGACGGCGCGGACACCCTGCTCAAGGCCGGCTCTGACCGCATCCGCATCCAGTATCCCGAAAACGGAGCTTCCGGTACCACCATGGGCTGCGCCATGATCCAGAACTGCCCGCATCCTGAAGCCGCCAAGGCTATGATCAACTTCCTCATGAGCCCCGAAGGACAGGAAGCCCTGGCCACCCGCCTGGAAACCCTGCGTTTCACCAACCCCAAGGCTCACTATGAAATCAAATATCTGCCCCCCGACGACACCATCAACTGGGTATCCCGCGACACCTCCTGGCTGATCGAGCACAAGGCTGAAATGCTGGAGAAGTGGAATGCCCTGTATGCCGAAACCCGCTGATCCGTTTGAATTCTGCCCGCCCTCCTTTGGGAGGGCGGGTCATTTTTATAAACATGGCTGGTAACCGTTACTGTGAAACTACAGTTTTATTCATGGTGGCGCAGCTTCCTGCATGGGGATTCAGTCGTATCAAGAACGCTTTAAGTAACTATTTTCTGGGGGAAACCATTCTTTGGAGCCCAAAGAATGGTTTCCCCCCAGAAAATAGTTACTTAAAGTGCCCCACAAACTGTTCCATTGAACCCAAAAAAGAGAAGCCCGTGTTTCCCCAAAAGCACAGGCTTCTCTTGCGTTGTTTTTATTTGGCGTATTCGGTGCTGCGGGTTTCGCGGATCACGTTGACCCGAATCTGGCCGGGATACTCCATTTCCTTTTCGATGCGCTTGGCGATTTCCTTGGCCAGCACCTTGGTGCCCTCGTCGGTAACGTCCTCGGGCTTGACCATGATGCGCACCTCGCGGCCGCTCTGGATGGCGAAGCACTTGTCCACGCCGCTGAAGGAATTGGCGATCTCCTCCAGCTTGGTCAGGCGCTTGATGTAATTCTCCAGGGATTCGCGGCGGGCGCCGGGACGGGCGGCGCTGATGGCGTCGGCGGCCTGCACCAGCACGGCTTCCACGGTCTGGGGCTCCACGTCGTTGTGGTGGGCCAGGATGGCGTGGATCACATCGGGGCTTTCGTTGTACTTGCGGGCCAGTTCGCCGCCCAGGGACACGTGGGTGCCTTCCTGCTCGTGGTCCACGGCCTTGCCGATGTCATGCAGCAAGCCCGCGCGCTTGGCCAGCGCCACGTCCGCGCCCAGCTCGGCGGCCATCAGGCCCGCCAGGTGGCTTACCTCGATGGAGTGCTTCAGCACGTTCTGGCCATAGCTGG
>CAMOUF010000307.1 GCA_946626395.1 uncultured Clostridia bacterium | reverse complement strand
GCGATAATGGGCATATTGGGAGCGAAATGCTTGATGGCCAATTCAAAGCGCACCTGATCGTTTCCCTTGCCGGTGCAGCCGTGGCAGATGGCGTCCGCCCCTTCCTTCAGGGCGATTTCCACCAGCCCCTTGGCGATGCAGGGCCGGGCGTGGGAGGTGCCCAGCAGGTATTCCTCATACACCGCTCCGGCTTTCATGGTGGGAATGATATAGTTATCCACATAATCATCGGTCAGATCCAGCACATACAGCTTGGAAGCGCCGGTTTTCAGGGCTTTTTCCTCCAGCCCTTCCAGTTCGTCCGCCTGGCCCACGTTGCCGGACACGGCGATGACCTCGCAGTTGTTGTAGTTTTCCTTCAGCCAGGGAATAATGATGGAGGTATCCAGCCCTCCGGAATATGCCAATACGACCTTCTTGATCTTGCTCTTATCCATGGTTCCAAGCTCCTTCTTTGAATAAATACACGTAGATTATACACGATAAACGGGAATTGTCAAGGGTATTTTTCAGAAAATTTTGAAAAAATATTCATAATATGCGTTCTGAGTGAATGAATATCCATTCGTTCTGCCGTTTTTTTGCTTTCTTTGCCGAAGAGATGGAACCTTTGTCGAATCCGGGAAAAGGGGCTTCTGCCAGCGCCGCTTTCCGCATATACTACCAGCGTGCCTGTCCCCCGGGAGTGCTTCTATTCGTTTGATCCCGCGCATATCTTAGCCGGGAAGGGAGGCGGAAAGCCATGATGAAACGAACGGAAGCCCGGCGGGAGCCGCTGAAAAAAGCGGGAAGCTGGGCCGCTGGCGCGCTGGCGGCAGCGGTGCTGCTGTGCGCAGTGAGCGCTGTATATGTATCCGGAACCCGCAGCGCGGAGGTGCTGGCCCGGAAAAGGGAGCTGCCGGTGTACGGCGTGGAGCGCGGCGACAACCGCATTGCCATCAGCTTTGACGCGGCCTGGGGCGGGGACAAGACGAAAAAAATTTTGGATACGCTGGATGAATATGGGGTCAAAGCTACGTTCTTTTTGGTAGATATCTGGACCCAGCGGTTTCCCGGCCTGGTGAAGGAAATCGCCGCCCGGGGGCATGAGATCGGCAATCATTCCACCAGCCATCCCCACATGAGCGCCTTGAGCCGGGACAAGATCGCCTCGGAATTGGAAACCATGAGCGCCAACGTGGAAAAGCTCATCGGCGTTCGGCCCACCCTATTCCGCCCGCCCTACGGGGACTACAACAACGACGTGGTGCTCACCGCCCGGCAGAAGGGCTATGAAGTGATCCAATGGAGCGTGGACTCCCTGGACTGGAAGAACAAGGGCGTGCAGCCCCTCATCGACCGGGCCACAAAAAACGTAAAAAGCGGAGACATCGTGCTGTTCCACAACGATTCCCAGTACATCGTGGACGCGCTGCCCGTCATTCTCAAAAGGTATCGGGAGCAGGGGCTTTTGCCCGGGCCTGTGTCGCAGGTGCTGCTGCCCGGTGAAACAACCATCGACCCGCAGGGCATTCAGCATCCTGCGGCCACAACAGTACCGGAGGTGTGAATCAAAGCATGGAAATGGAAAACAATCAGCTGACGCTCTGCGGCGTGATCCAATCGGAGCCGGTGTTGGACCACGAGGTGTTCGGCGAACATTTTTACCGGATGGATATTCAGGTGCCCCGGCTCAGCGGCGCCCAGGACCTGCTGCCCGTGACGGTTTCCGAGCGGCTCATGAACAGCCAGGTGACGCCGGGGGTGCGGGTGACGGTGCATGGGCAATTGCGCTCCTACAATAAGGTCATGGGCGGAACGGGACGGCTGCTGCTCACCGCCTTCGCCCAGCGCCTGAGCCCGCCGGATGACGAGGAAAACCCCAACACCATCCATTTGGCCGGGGCCATCTGCAAGCCCCCGTCCTTCCGCACCACCCCCTTTGGCCGGGAAATTGCCGATTTGATGCTGGCGGTGAACCGGGCCTTTGGCAAGAGCGATTATATTCCCTGTATTGCCTGGGGGCGCACCGCCCGCTATGCCGCCGGGCTCAGCGTGGGGGACAAACTGGAGGTGCAGGGCAGATTCCAGAGCCGGGAATACCAGAAGCAAATGCCCGACGGCACCGTCATGAACCGCATGGCCTACGAGGTGTCCATCAGCCGCCTGACCTGCCTCAAGGATCTGCCCCTCCCCCTGGCCCCCATGGAGCGGGAAAACGCGGTGCAGTGAAGAGCAGGTGTTAGGCATCAGGCAATAGGCAATAGGCATTAGATATAATGTGCCTATTGCCTATTGCCTCTTTCCTATTGCCTATTGCCTCTTTCCTATTGCCTGTTGCCTATTGCCTCTTCCCTTTTCCCTATTGCCTTATTCCCCTCCGAAATCTCCCCCTTGCGAGGCGCTGGGAAGTATGGTATAATTTTTACCAGAATATGAGATACTGATCCTGAGCAAACAGCCCTCACATTTCTACGTTTTGCAAGGAGGAAACAGCATGAGCACGAAGAAACTGATTGCCGCTATCCTGTTCCTGGCGGTGATTGCGGCGGTGGCCCTGGGCATCGTGATTTCCCGCAAAAACAGCGCCGAAAGCCAGGTAACCGCCCTGAACGCCGAAATCGAGACAATCAAGGGCCAGATTGAAGAAGCTGTCAAGAACGCCGCCGCCCAGGTGCAGAGCGCCAAGGACGAAATGCAGCAGGCCGCCGATGAAGCGACCCAGGCCGTAAACGCCCAGCTGGAAGAAGCGAAGCAGGCGCTCCAGGCGGCAGAGGATAAAGCCGCCCAGCTGGCCGCAGAGCTCAAAACCGCCCAGGACGCTGCGGCGGAGCTGACCGAAGCCAAGGAAAAGGCGGAAGCCGAAGCCCGGCAGGCGACGGAGGAGCTGAACCGCATCCGCGCCGCCGTCAGCGCCGTGATGAACGGAACGCCGGAAGAAGAAGCCGTGCCCATCGCCATGATCTATTATGAAAACGCCGACCACACTGTGCACGCCTACGGCAACGATTTTACCGCCGGAGTCACCGCGTCCGTGGCCGACGTGCAGGCGGAAGGCGCTTATACCGCTTCCCTGACTTTCGATCAGCCCGCGGAGGGCCTGTATTTCCTGGCCCTGAGCATCGAAAACGCTGAGCAGGCCTATCCCGGCTGGGTGATCGACGTGAAGGAGGTCAAGGTGAACGGCGAAGCGATCGCCCTGGGCAAGGGCTACACCACCTCCGACGACGGGCTGCGCACCCGGGTGAACCTGTTCAACGAATGGGAAACCAAGCTGCCTGATGACGCCCGCGCCCTGACCGCCGATCTGACCGACGCCAGCGCCGCCATCGTATCCCCCGAAGCCTTTACGGCGGTGGAAACCCTGGAAGTGACCTTTGATTATCTGAGCCCCGAAACAGTGGCCGCCGCCCGGGCCGTCGCCGCGGAAGCAGCGGAAGCAGCAGAAGCGCCTGCCGAAGCCCCCGCCGAAAACCAATAAGCAATCCCTTAGAACGAGAAAGGCGAAGCCCGAAACGAGCTTCGCCTTTTGTGTACTTGAAGTTCCAAGTTCTAAGTTCCAAGTTCTAAGCGAAATAGCCTTCCGCTGTCATGCGTTCCCTTATCTCCGTTTGCGCCGGTCGCCCAGATAGCGGCCGTACTCGCCCCAGTTTTCCAAAGTCATGCCGCAGCCCCGGGCCACGCATTCCTGGGGATATTCCGCCACCCGGCAATCCAGCTTCAAATACTGGGCCACGGCCTCGGACAGGCCGGAGAGCAGCGCGCCGCCGCCGCAGAGGGTGATGCCGGTTTCAAAAATATCGGCCAGCAGTTCGGCGGGGGTTTTTTCCAGCACGGCCTGAATGGCTTCCAGCATATCGTGCAGGGGCTCGTCCAGGGCCTCGGTGATTTCATCGCTGGTAATGCGCATCACCTTGGGCAGGCCGGAGAGCAGGTTGCGCCCCGCCACCTCCATATAAAACTGCTCGCTGCGGGGCAGGGCGGAGCCGATGCTGATTTTTAAATCCTCGGCGGTCAGTTCGCCCAGGAGCAGGTTATGCTTCCTGCGCACATAGCGGATCACCGCGTCGTCGAAGGCGTCGCCGCCGATTTTGTTGGTTGCGTCCTTGTTGCTGGCGATCACCTTGCCCTGGCTGAGCACGGCGATATCCGTGGCCCCGCCGCCGATATCCACGATCATTTCGCCATAGGCCTCGGTCATGGGCAGCCCCGCGCCGATGGCCGCCGCCACGGGCCTGTCCATGATCTGGGTGCGCCGCGCGCCGGTTTCAAACAGGCTGGTCACGATCCGGTGGCGCTCCATCTCGTTGACCCCGTCCGGCACGGAAATCAGGATGCGGGGGCCGCCGATGAGCCGCTTGCCCACCACCTTGCCCACAAAATACCTGAGCATGGTGCAGGCCATTTCCATGTCGGAGATCATGCCATTCTGCAGGGGACGGATGGCTGAAATATTGCTGGGGGTACGGCCCATCATGCGGCGGGCATCCTCCCCTACCGCCAGCACGTTGCGGGAATCACGGTCAAAAGCGATCACCGCGGGCTCGTTGAGCACCACGTCCTTCCCCTTTCCGTAAATGACGACGCTGGCCGTCCCCAGATCAACGCCAATGTCCAGAACCGTTGCCATGAATCTTCTCCCTCTTTATACAGGATTACAAAATATTTATTCGACACAAGAATGAAAAATCCTCTTTTTCCCCCTGACCATGGGAATGAGTTGCTACTTTTTCTTGAATTTTTTTGTTTTTAGGGCTCCCAATCGCCACTTTTCGACTTTTTTCCCTGCATACAGCATGAATATCCGCCAACCCTTGCCAAGGCGGCGGGGTTGCGCTACAATAACGGGGAAGAAGAAACAGGGCAAAGGGGGAACGGGATATGCAATTCACGCCGGAACAGCAGGCCGCCATCGACGCCCGAAACGAAAGCGTACTGGTCAGCGCGGCGGCAGGCTCGGGCAAAACGGCGGTGCTGGTGGAGCGGGTGCTTTCCCTGCTCCGGGAAGGCGGCCGCATCGACCGGATGCTGATCGTGACCTTTACCCGGGCCGCGGCGGGCGAAATGCGGGAGCGCATCGGCCGCAGGCTGGACCAGGAGGGGGCGGGCAGCGCCCATCTGCGGCGGCAGTCCATGCGGCTGAACCGGGCGGATATCTGCACCCTGCATGTGTTCTGCCTGCGCATGCTGCGGGAGCATTTCCAGGCGGTGGGCATTGATCCCCTATGCAAGGTGGCGGAGCAGGAAAAGCTGACGGCTCTGCGCACCCGGGCCCAGGACGAGGTGCTGGAAAACGCCTACGGCCAGCCCACGGAGGATGAAAAGATCCTGTTTTCCCAGTTTGAGGACCCCCAGATCGTGGAGCTGATGAACCAGCTGTATCAGTTTTTGATGGCCCAGGCCGACCCCTGGGAATGGGCCAGGGCCCACTGCCAGCCGGACGCCGCCGGGCTGGACGGTTGGCTTACGCTGCTTCAGGACACCTGCGAAAGCCAGCTCCAGGGCGCCGCCGAGCTGCTGCCCGAAATGGAAGCGCTGATCCAGCGCCCCGACGGGCCGGACCGCTACGCGCCCATGTTCGAGCACGACAGCGCGCTGATGGAAGAGCTGCTGGCCCTGGCCCGGAAAAAAAGCCTGTTCGGGGGCAAAACCTCCTTTGACCGCCTGAGCACCAAGAAAGCCGCTCCCAGCGAGAACCCCGACGTGGCCGCCCAATACAAGGCCCTGCGGGAGGAATGGAAAAAGCGGATCAACGACGCCCGGCAAAGCCTGCCCGCCAACATGGAAAAGGCCCAGGCCGATATCGCCCACACCCTGCCCGCCTTAAAGGCCCTGTGCGCCCTGACGGAAAAAATGCACAG
>CAMOUF010000306.1 GCA_946626395.1 uncultured Clostridia bacterium | reverse complement strand
CATCGAGCAGTCCCTGTCCACCTTCTCCTCCCATATGACCAATATCGTGTCCATCATGAACACCGTCACCCCCCGGGACCTGGTGCTCTTTGACGAATTGGGCGCGGGCACCGACCCCACCGAGGGCGCGGCCCTGGCCCAGGTCATTTTGAACGCGCTGCTGAAAATCAAAACCCGCACCGCCGCCACCACCCATTACAGCGAATTGAAGGCTTACGCCCTGTCCACCAAGGGGGTGGAAAACGCCAGCGTGGAATTCGACGTGGCCACCCTGCGGCCCACCTACCGGCTGTCCATCGGCGTGCCGGGCAAATCCAACGCCTTTGAAATTTCCCGCCGCCTGGGCCTGCCGGAATACCTGATCGAGGAAGCCAAGGATTTGCTCTCCCACGACACCATCCGCTTTGAGGACGTGATCGCCAACGCGGAATACCACCGCCAGATCGCGGAAAAAGAGCGGCAATTGGCCGAAGAAGCCCGGGCGGAAACCGTGCGGCTGCGCAATGAAGCGGAAAAGCTGTACAAGGATATGGAGGAGCGCCGGGAAACCTCCACCCGCAAAGCCAAGGAGGAAGCCCGCCGCATCATGGAAAAGGCCCGGCGGGATTCCGAATCCATCCTGTACGATTTAAAGAAAATGAAAAAGGCAGGCGCCGCCCCTGACCATGAAGTGAACGCCCTGAAAAAGAAGCTGGAGCAGGGCATCGACAGCTTGGCGGAGGGTCTGCGCACTCCTACCGGCAATTTTGCCGAGCCGCCCAAGACCTTAAAGGTGGGCGACATTGTGGAAATCACCCACCTGAACACCAAGGGCACCGTGCTGTCCCAGCCAGACGCCAAGGGCGAAGTGCAATTGCAGGCGGGCATCATGAAATTAAAGGCCCACCTGAGCCAACTGCGCCTGGTGGATGAACCCAAGCCCAAGAAAAAATCCTCCGTCACCGTGTCCACCGGCTCCGCCACCCGTACCGTGCCCCTTTCCTGCGACGTGCGCGGCATGGCCCTGGACGAAGCGCTGGAGGAAGTGGAACAGTATTTGGATGAAGCCATGCTGGCTGGGCTCCATGAGGTGACCATCGTGCACGGCAAGGGCACGGGCATCCTGCGGGAAGGCATCCAGAAGCATCTAAAAACCTATCCCCAGGTGAAATCCTTCCGCCGGGGCAAATACGGCGAAGGCGAAGAAGGCGTCACGGTGGTGGAAATAAAATGAGGAGTTAGGAGTGAGGAGTTAGGAGTGAGGAGTTAGGAGTTATTAGAAACAATAGGCCAAATGGATGAACGACATAACATGTCAGTTATTCACCCTTATTCTTAATTTCTCACTCGGATCTAAAAAACTTTCTCCTGACAGTTAACAAGGAGTGCAATGCTATGAAGGACAAGCAAACCATCATGGTCGTGGACGACGACCCGAATATCGCCCAATTGGTCAAGCTGTATCTGGAGAAGGAAGGCTACGAGGTCACCACGGAAACCCGGGGCGACGACGCGGTGGCGTCCTTTCAAAAAAATCCGCCCAGCCTGATGCTTTTGGATATCATGCTGCCCGGCATGGACGGCTGGCAGGTGTGCCGCGCCATCCGGCAAACCAGCAGCATTCCCATCATCATGCTCTCAGCCAAGGACGAAACCTTTGATAAGGTGCTGGGGCTGGAGCTGGGCGCGGACGATTATATCACCAAGCCCTTCGAGGGCAAGGAGCTGACGGCCCGGGTGAAAGCCGTGCTGCGCCGGGCCGGCCCCAGCGAAAGCGAAAAGGATATGCTGTCCTTCCCCGGCCTGTCCATCAGCCTGGAAAAATATGAGGTGCATTATCAGGGAAAGCTGCTGGAAATGCCGCCCAAGGAGCTGGAAGTGCTTTATTTCCTGGCCTCTCATCAGAACCGGGCATTCACCCGGGAGCAGCTTTTGGAGCAGGTGTGGGGCTTTGACTTTTTCGGCGACAGCCGCACCGTGGACGTGCACATCAAGCGCCTGCGGGAAAAGCTCCAGGACAGCGAAGCCCTGGGCTGGCAGATTCGCACCGTATGGGGCGTGGGATACAAATTTGAAGTGAAGTGATGCTGTATGCGGAACATGAGTATGTTCACCCGGCTGCTGATCGTGTCATTGGCAGTCATTTTGGCGTGTGTCGGGGTGCTGTCCGCGGTCACTTATGTGAACCTGCGCAATAACAGCATTCGGGACCGCACCAACGCCCTGAAAACCCATGCCAAGGAAATCGCCCATCTGGCGGGCGTGCTATCCTTTGATTCCATTTCCACCATCCGGGGAAACAGCGTCATGTACGACTATATGCGCTGGAAATCCAAGCAGCTTCATGACGATTACAACGCGTATTTCCGCGTGGTGGACCGCACCAGGAAAACCATGTATCAGTCCGAAGACGCTTCCGAGCTGTTCGAGATGCTGAAAAAAACGATTACCGACGAGGAAATGAACGGGTATATGGAAAAGGCCCTGTCCGGCCAGGACGTGGTGCAGCGCACGGACAGCGAGGCCGGCCCGCTGTTTACCGTGCTGGTTCCCTGGGTGCAGGACAACCAATTGACCCGGCAGCATACGGTGGTGGGCTTCGTGCTGGTGCAGACGGCGGCGCAGACGGTTCACGCTGTTTATCAGGGCATGGTATGGCAAACGCTGCTGGTGGCGGTGGGCATTTTCATCGTTGCGGCCACGGCCCTGTTTTTCATGGCCCGGCAAATGACCCGGCCTGTCACTGCCATGGCCCAGGCCGCGGGGGATTTTGCCCGGGGACACTTTGACGCCCGCGCCCCCGAAGAAGGCGGCAAGGAGATCAAGGAGCTTTCCCACGCCTTTAACCATATGGCGGCCCAGCTGTCCACCTTAGAGCAGTCCCGCCGGGATTTCGTGGCGAACGTATCTCATGAGCTGCGCTCCCCCATCACCTCCATCAAGGGCTTTGCCCAGGGCATGCTGGACGGCACCATCCCAAAGGAAATGCACGGCCAGTATTTGCAGGTGGTGGTGGATGAAACCCAGCGCCTGGCCAAGCTGATCAACAGCCTGCTGAACCTGTCCCGGATGGAAAACGAAGAAATCAGCCTGGCCTACAGCAATTTTGACATCAACGAGCTGACCCGCCGGGTGCTCATTTCCCGCATGACGCCCATTGACGAAAAGCAATTGGAAATCGAAGTGGATTTTAAATCCGATCCCTGCTTCGTGTGGGCGGACGCGGACCAGATCCAGCAGGTGGTCATCAATCTATTGGACAACGCCATCAAGTATACCCCCGAAAAAGGCACCGTCTGGATCACCACCCTGCAGGAGGGCGGCCATATCGCCCTTCGGGTCAGGGACAACGGTATCGGCATCCCGCCCCAGGACGCGCCGTATATTTTCGATCGGTTCTATAAAGTGGATAAAGCGCACACTGTGGGCAAGGGCACCGGCCTGGGGCTGGCTATCTGCAAGCGCATTATGGAGCGGCATAACCAATCCATCCGGCTGATCTCCGGCCAGGGCGGTGCGGAATTTGAAATCACCCTGGAAAAGGGCACGGCCCAGGGAGGAAACCATGGAACTGCAGGCGCGGGCGAAAATTAACTGGACTCTGAACGTGACAGGGCAGCGGGCGGACGGCTATCACCTGCTGGATATGCTGATGCAGCCCTTGGCCCTATACGATACCCTTACCATCCATTCGTCCAGCGAAATCACCTTGACGATCCAAGGGGCGGACACCCTTTCCCCGGGGCGGGACAATCTGATCGTCCGTTCCGCTTACGCGCTGAGGGAAGCGGCAGGCGTTCAAAAAGGCGCTGCCATGCATCTTGTAAAGCGCATTCCCATGGGTGCGGGCCTGGGGGGCGGCAGCGCCGACGCCGCGGCGGCATTGCGGGGGCTGAATCAATTCTGGAGCTTGAACCTGACCCTGGATCAGCTATGCCAAATCGGGGAAAAGCTGGGGGCCGATATCCCTTTCTGCCTGCACAACGCCCCACGCCGCGCTCAGGGCATCGGGGAAATCCTGACGCCCATCGCAAGCCATGTGTTCCCCCTGGTGCTCCTACAGCCCTGTCCGGCCCTGTCCACCAAGGAAGTGTTCACTGCCTATCACCGCTCCGCCATCAAACCGCCGGACACGGAGGCCGCCCTTTCGGCCCTGGAAAAGGGGGACTTGGCGGCATTGCGATCCGCTGCAGGAAACGTGCTGGAAAGCGCCTCCATCCCCCTGCGGCCGCCCATCGCCCAGGCGAAGGAAGCGCTGTATGTTCTGGGAGCGGATTTCGCTCAAATGACCGGCTCTGGGTCGGTGGTGTTCGGAGCATTCCGGGATGCTCAAACAGCAGACCGGGCATATGAAAAGCTCAAAGAAGAATACGCGGTTTGTATCCGCACGGAAACGGCCCTGTGATGGAGAGGAAGAATATAAAATGGCTGAATTGTCTGACCGGTATGACCGCTCCTTCATGGCCGCGTATATCCGCGGGGCGCTGAAGGGAAACGGCCCTTTGTTTTTAAAGCTCCTTTCCGAACTGACGGAGGAAGACTGCGAAGCGCTGCTGGCCCTGGGAAAAGAAGCGGGGCTGAAGCTGCATTATTTCAAGCGCTTTGAGGAACTGCCCCGGGTGAAAGCCGTGATGGGTTTTTTAAGAAGCGCCCAGCCGGAAAGCCTGCTGGACGTGGGCAGCGGCAGGGGCGTGTTTCTCTTTCCCTTCCTGCGGGAGTTTCCCTGGGTGCCGGTAACCAGCCTGGATCTGTTGGATAAACGGGTGGATATGCTGCGCTGCATCCATGACGGCGGCTTTCCGCAGCTTACCGCCCTCAAGCAGGATCTGTGCGTATGGGACGCGCCAGTTCATTCCTTTGACGTGGTAACTCTGCTGGAGGTGCTGGAGCACATTCCCGACGTGCAGGCGGCGGTGAATAACGCCGTGCGGCTGGCGCGGCGGTTCGTGGTGGTCACGGTGCCCAGCAAGCCGGACAATAATCCAGAGCATATTCATTTACTCACCAAGGATGTTTTGACCGGGCTTTTCAGAAACGCAGGCTGTCCATCCCTGCGCTTTGACGGGGTGCCGGGCCATCTGTTCCTGATCGCCAAATTAGACGGAGGTTTGTCCTATGCCTGATCAAGATTCGATCATCAAATATCCCCGCACGCCCCATTTGGAAGGCTCCCGTTTGCAGCCCGGCGACGAGGATCTGTCGCAGATTCCTTTTTCCGTGATCGCGGGGCGGCATTTGGTGGTGGAAGAAAAAATCGACGGAGCCAACACCGCCGTTTCGTTTTCACCCCAGGGGGATCTGCGCCTGCAGAGCCGGGGACATTTCCTCACCGGCGGCTACCGGGAAAAGCATTATAATTTCTTTAAGCAGTGGGGCATGGTGCACCGCGATGCCCTGTACAGCGTATTGGGAACGCGGTATATTCTCTATGGGGAATGGCTCTACGCCAAGCATACCATTTTCTACGATGCCCTGCCCCATTATTTCATGGAGTTTGATATCCTGGACAAGGAAACCGACCGTTTTCTGGATACGCCCTCCCGCCGGGAAATGACGGAAAAGCTGCCGGTTTGCTCTGCCGCCGTGCTGGCGGAGGGCGCGTTCAGCCGTGTGGAAGACATCACCAAATACTTGTGTGATTCCAACTATATTACTGAAAACCATCTGGAAAACCTCCGTCAATCCGCCCTTCGGGAGGGCCAGGACCCGGACCGGATTCTGCGGGAAACCGACTCCGCCCGCACCATGGAGGGGTTGTATATCAAGGCGGAGGAAAACGGACAGGTCACTTTGCGGGTCAAGTTTGTCCGCGCCTCCTTTACCCAGACCGTGGAGCAATCCCAATCCCATTGGCTGGAGCGGCCCATTATTCCCAACATGCTGTGCCGCCCCATGGAGGACCTGTTCCTGCCCGCTCTGAAAGGATGATGGCCAGTGGACCCTCTGCAAGCATTGCTGGACGCTCTGCCTGCCCCGCCGTTTTTTTCCTATGATTGGAACGCGCTGAACAATTTGCCCGGCTTCAAAAGCCTGTTTGACGGCATGGCCAGAACACCCCAGCAAAAGGAGCACCACGGGGAAGGCGACGTGATGACCCACACGAAGCTGGTGTGCGAAGCGCTGGCCCGCCTTGCGGATTTTCGCGCCCTGCCGCCCCAGGAAGCCCAGCCCCTGGCCCTGGCGGCCCTGCTCCATGACATTGGTAAAATAAGCGCCACCCGGCTGGAAAACGGCGTTCTGCGTGCTCCCCGCCACGGCCCCATCGGGGCCCAGCTGGCCCGCACGCTGCTTTGGACGGAATACGGTCTGAGCGGTTCGGAAAATAAACAGCGGTTCCGGGAAGCGGTCTGTTTGCTGATCCGGTATCATACCCAGCCGCTGCATTTGTTTGAAAAAACGGACGCGGAAACCCAGGCGCTCAAGCTGGCGTCCACCAGCGCCCTGGCCCCTGCCTTTACCTGGAAAACCCTCTGCCTTTTATCCCAGGCGGACGTGATGGGCCGTATCGCTGACGACATCCCGCTTTTGCTGGAAAACGTGCAATTGACCCGGGAGGCCGCGAAGGAAGCGGACTGCTATGCCGGGCCCTATCCTTTCCCTTCTCCCCACACGGCCCGGGCTCTTTTTTCTGGCAGCCAGGTCTGGAAGGAACAGGATTTATTCGATCCTGCCTGGGGCGAAGTCATTCTCCTGTGCGGACTGCCGGGTACCGGAAAGGATACCTGGATTCAGGCAAATCATCCCGAAATGCCGGTGGTCTGCCTGGACGATATCCGCAGGGAACTCAAAATCAAATCCGACGGCAATCAGGGTCTCGTGGTCCAGCGGGCCAAGGAGCAGGCCAGGGAATACCTGCGAAAAAAGCAGCCCTTCATCTGGAACGCCACCAGCCTGACGGAAAAGCGGGCTGAACAAATCAGCCTGTTTGAGCGCTACGGCGCGCGGGTGCGCATCGTGTACCTGGAAACAGGGTGGGATGAAAACCTGCGCAGGAACAAAGCCCGCCCTTCCGCCGTGCCGGAACACGTGATTTCAGAAATGCTCAATAAGCTGGAGCCGCCCTTGGCCTTTGAGGCCCAGCGGGTGGAATGGCAGTGCACATGAAGATGGAGGCTTGATTTTAGGCTTGCCTTTGGCGGGTATGTTTTGCTTTCATCCCCTCCCATAGCAGCATCCCCATGGCCAGATACCCAAAAACCGGATACGCCCAGGCGACGATCCGTTCAAAGCCCACCACGGCCGCGACTCCGCAGGTGAGGCAGGACGCGGCCATAGGGTGCCGCAGCGTCTCGGACAATTGCTCCCGGGCTCCCCGCAGAACAGACAGCAGCGTGGTGCACACCGCCAGATACAGTACGGCGGCGGATAAATAATATCCAGGTTTCCCATAGGCGCGCAGCAGCTCCACCACGGGCAGCGGCGCGTTTTTCATTGCTTCCCCATGGGGCAAGAGGACAGCATTTCCGGCGGCCAGCAATCCCAGCAGCAGCAGGCAAAACAAACCAAGCGTTCTTTTCCTGTCCTTGATTTCCCGGATCACTGGCAGCGCCAGCATCACATTCATTCCACAGTATCCCATCAACCGAAGAAGCGCCAAGGCAAGCTCCTCCCAGGAAAAGATGGGCGCCGCTCCGCCTTCCCCCTGGATACGCGCGCATAACAGAAAGGCAGCCAGCATCAAAGGCAGCAGCGCCCGGCTGACCCAGGCCATGGCCCCCAGGGAACGGCGGGAAAAGAAAGCGCACAGCAGCAGCGTGTAAAGGCCCCCAAAGGTTCTTGCATGGAAAACAGGAAGGGTCAATGCCGCCAACTCTCCCGCCGCCGCGGTCATGCCGCCGCCCACCGCGATATATAAAGGCAGCAAAAGCCAGCCACTCTTACAGCCTGTTCCCTTTGATGCCAGACAGCACAGCGCGGACATGACCGCCCAAGCCAGCGCCACAAACCCCCAGGACCAATGGCCCCATTGACTGAAATACTGCATGATCTCCCGGCCCGAAGCGAAGCCCGCCCCCACCATCGCCCCCAGAATGCAAAAAGCCATATAAAAAAATGCCTCCCTGTTTTTCTTTCAATATATGAAAGGAAGCCGGAAGGCATTCGTTTTTCCTTTGAGTCAGTTTTTTCTGATGGATTTTAAGTGCTTCATCACGCTGCTGGCGCACACGCCCGTCAGCGCGCCGCAGGCCATGCCCACAAAAATCAGCACCGCCATATAATACAGCAATTGATTTGTCTTGAATAAAATCATGGCCATAGCCACCTGGCCCACGTTATGCATCACGCCGCCCACCATGCTGACGGTCACAGGATGCATGCTTTTCATCCGGCTCAGCAGCGTCATAGACAGCATGCTCAGCACACCGCCGGACATGGCGTACAGAATGGTGCTGGCCCCGCCGAACAAAAGCCCGCTGAGCAATACCTTAAGCACCATCAGCGCCCAGGCGGTAGGCAAATTGAGCATATACACCGCAAAGATCAGCACGCTGTTGGACAGGCCCAGCTTGATGCCCGGCACTGCCCCCACCGCAGGCAGCAGGCTTTCTATATATCCCAACACCAGCATCACGGCGATCAGCAAGCCGGAATACGCCGTGCGCAGGGTGATCTCTCTTCTGGAACCGGGCTTCATGGCATTCTCCTTTTTCCGTGGGTTCTCTCTTCTCTCCCATGATACCGCGGGAAAAAGCGTTCGTCAAGAAAAATTGCTTTTCTTTTGTATTCCATAGCCTTTCCCCTGGATTTCTGATATAATATTCCTTACGGCGCAGCGCCGGAATCAATTATTGTTTTTGACCAATAATCACAAGGAGGATTGGGTTGTGAATAAAATCCTGAAAAAGAAATGCCTGAATCCCACCGTCACGCTCATGGAGGTGGACGCTCCCTTGGTGGCCCGAAAGGCGGAGCCGGGCCAGTTTATCATTCTGCGGGTGGACGCCGAGGGCGAGCGCATTCCCCTCACCGTGGCGGACTATGACCGGGAAAAAGGCACCGTCACCATCATTTTCCAGATCGTGGGCGCTACCACCGAAAAGCTGAACCACCTGAACGAGGGGGATTTTATTCACGATTTCGTCGGCCCCTTGGGAAGGGCCACCCACACGGAGGGCCTGAAAAAGGTGGCCGTGGTGGGCGGCGGCGTTGGCTGCGCCATTGCCTATCCTGTAACCAAGAAGCTCCATGACCAGGGCGCGGAGGTACACGCTATCTCGGGCTTCCGGAATAAAGACTTGGTCATATTGGAGGATGAGTTCGCCGCCGCCAGCACGAAGTTCGTCCGCATGAGCGACGACGGCTCCTGGGGCGAAAAGGGCCTGGTCACCGACGCGCTGAAAAAACTGATTGAGTCTGGCGAACAGTATGACGAGGTCATTACCATCGGACCCCTGATCATGATGAAGTTCGTCTGCCAGCTGACCAAGCAGTACGGCGTTAAAACCATCGCCAGCATGAACCCCATCATGATCGACGGCACCGGCATGTGCGGCGGCTGCCGCCTGACCGTGGGCGGAAAGACCAAATTCGCCTGCGTGGACGGCCCGGAATTTGACGGCCACGAAATCGACTTTGACGAGGCCATGGCCCGGGGACGCACCTATCAGGAATTTGAGCGCCACGCTTACACGGAAGCCTGCAATCTGTTCAAGGAGGCGAAATAACATGCCCAATATGGCGATGCAGAAGAACCCCATGCCCTCCCAGGCCCCGGAGGTTCGCAATCAGAATTTCAAAGAAGTGGCCCTGGGCTATTCCACCGAAACGGCCATAGACGAAGCCAAGCGGTGCCTGAACTGCAAAAACCGGCCCTGCGTGGGCGGCTGTCCCGTGCGCATCCGCATCCCGGATTTTATTCAGAAAATGGCGGCGGGGGACTTTGAAGGCGCTTATCAGGTGATTTCCGAATCCTCCTCCCTGCCCGCCGTATGCGGCCGGGTGTGCCCCCAGGAAAGCCAATGCGAAAGCAAGTGCGTTCGCGGCATCAAGGGCGAACCCGTGGGCATCGGCCGCCTGGAGCGCTTTGCCGCCGACTGGCATAACGCCCACTGCACTCAACAGCCCGTGCGGCCTGCCTCCAATGGCCGCAAGGTGGCCGTGATCGGCTCCGGCCCCTCCGGCCTTACCTGCGCGGGGGACTTGGCGAAAAAGGGTTATGAAGTCACCGTGTTTGAAGCGCTGCATCTGGCAGGCGGCGTGCTGGTGTACGGCATTCCGGAATTCCGTCTGCCCAAGTCCATCGTGCAGAAGGAAATCGACACCCTGGCTCAGCTGGGCGTGAAGATCGAAACCAACGTGGTCATCGGCAAAACCATCACCATTGACGAGCTTATGCAGGAATACGGCTTTGAGGCAGTGTTCATCGGCTCCGGCGCGGGGCTGCCCAAGTTCATGAACATTCCCGGGGAAAACCTGAAGGGCGTGTATTCCGCCAATGAATTCCTCACCCGCATCAACCTGATGAAAGCCTATCAGCCCGGCAGCGACACCCCCATCCAGCACGGAAAACATGTTGCGGTGGTGGGCGGCGGCAACGTGGCCATGGACGCGGCCCGCTGCGCCAAGCGCCTTGGCGCGGACGTGACCATTATTTACCGCCGCACGGAAGCGGAATTACCCGCCCGGCGGGAGGAAGTGGAGCACGCCATGGAAGAGGGCATCGTGTTCAAGTTCCTCACCAATCCCCTGGAAATCATGGGCAACGACCAGGGCTGGGTCTGCGCCGCCCGGTGCCAGGAGATGGAATTGGGCGAACCCGACGCCCCCGGCCGCCGCCGTCCCGTGCCCAAGGAGGGCAGCGAATTTACCCTGGAGCTGGACTCCGTGATCATGGCTCTTGGCACCAGCCCCAATCCCCTCATTAAATCCACCACCGCCGGCCTGGAAACCCAGAAATGGGGCGGCATTATCGCGGAGGAAGAAACGGGACTCACCTCCCGGGAAGGCGTTTACGCGGGCGGCGACGCGGTGACCGGCGCGGCCACGGTGATCCTGGCCATGGGCGCGGGGAAAAACGCCGCCGCGGCCATCGACGAATACCTGTCCAACAAGGAATGAACATGCTTTGAAGCTGCCCGGCGTTCACATTCTGGATCGGGAACAGACCCTGACCCGGGAGGACGTGGAACGGCTGTTTTTCCACGTGGAGGATTCTCTTATGCCCAAGATGATCTGGCTTTCCGACGACCCGGAGGAGCTGGATCGGTTGTTTGAAGAAATGCTGGGCTTTCCTCTGTACGAACAATTCTGATAAACGCAAAATCCCTGTGGTAGCGATACCGCAGGGTTTTTTGCTTATTACTGTTCCATTTGCCGTCCAACGATGCCAGCGGCGGTTTCTGCCACCTTCACTTCCGTGTCCCCCATTTTTGCCCCCTGCTCCCGGGACAAAAGCAGCACCGCGCCGATGGCCTCCCCATCCGCAATGATAGGCGACACCACCTGGGCGGTATACCCGGACACGTCCTCCTCGTTGGTGACAGGCACGATCTTGCCACCGCCGGTGCGGCTCGTGGCCAGGGTTTGCCGGGCCTGGATCGCGTTTTCCAAATCCGGGCTGATAGGCTTATCCCACAGTTCCTTCCGGCTCACCCCGCTGGCCGCCACCACCTGATCCCTGTCCACGATGCAGGCGATGTGGCCCAGAGAACGGAACAGCGATTCCGTATAATCCTTGGCAAAGGACGACATTTCCCCAATGGGGGAATACTTTTTTAAAATGACTTCCCCGTCCCGGTCTGTGTAAATTTCCAGCGGGTCACCCTCGCTGACGGTATTGACACGGAAAGCTTTGTCCAGCCGCTTTTTCACCTGCTG
>CAMOUF010000305.1 GCA_946626395.1 uncultured Clostridia bacterium | reverse complement strand
TTTCGTTTTATTTCAGCTCGTTCAGCCGTTTGTCAGCGCTTCAATTCGTAGTAGGTGATGGCTCCGGCGATGGCGCCGCCGATGGCCGCCGTGATGAAAGCGGCCAGGACGAATCCGCCGTTCGCCTGTTCCAGTTCGTTCAGGTTCAGTTTCTCGTTGTCCATTTCCTTCATGTTCTTCATTGTTCTATCCTCCTGCCCTGTGGGCGTCGTTTTTACTAACTTTCTTTTTTCTGTCCCGGTGTTTTACCCTGGACACCTATTGATACGGCCCAAGGGAAAGGATGGCAGTCAGATTTCAAAATTTATTGGCTCAATGCAAAAGCTTGTGGAGGAAAGAGCCATGGATTGCTTGGTATCCCCAACATGATTTTGTATTGAAAAGAATCTATGGCGCAATCTTCCAAAAGAGCAGGAAAAAGCAAGAAGAACGGCGAAAAGATAAGAAGGGGGAGTGTGCTGCTTTCAGCTTCTTTCCCGGATCAATACAAGGAGAGTGCGCGTAACATGAAACACAACCTGATTCGCTGGTGCGTCGCCGCGCTGATGCTGGCGCTGCTGGCCACGTTTTTTTCCTCTCCCGCCCTGGCGGAGGTGCAGCCCATTCCCCTGGATTTAAAGACCACGGGCCGGGTGCTGCCCAAGGAAGGCTGGATCAGCGAAACGGAATATGAGGATGAATCCATCCATATTGTGATGTATGAGAAACCCTGGAAGCCCAAGTACAGCAACGAATGGGTCACCTGCCGCTGGGTGCGCATCAAGATTGCCGACCCCACCCAGCTGCGCACCACCATGAGCTATGAGGATTATGAAAACCCCAACGACGCCCGGCCCAAGGACATGGCGGCCAAGCTGAATTCCGTGGTAGCCTGCAACGACGATTTTATGAAGTACACCTACGATTCCGGCTATGTGGTGCGCCAGGGCGTGGAATACCGCCGCAAGCCCGACGGCAAGCGGGACGTGCTGATCATCGACGACAAGGGGGATTTCTCCTTCGTGATGAAGGCCACCGAGGAAACCCTCCAGGAAAAGCTGGATGAATTGGCGGCCCAGGGCCGCACTGTCATCAACGCCTTTACCTTCGGCCCCGTGCTGGTGGTGGACGGGCAGGTTCAGGAAATCGACGTGCCCAACAACGACAAGCGGGAGCCCAACCTGTGCGCCCAGCGCATCGCCATTTGCCAGCTGGGCGAACTGGAATACGGCATCTTCGAGGTGGACGGCGGCAACGGCAGCGGCATGAAGCTGTTTCAGGTGGCGGACTTCATCGTGCGGGAGGAAGTGTTTCCGGAATGCAAGGTGGCCTTTAACCTGGACGGCGGCGGCAGCACCAACCTGATGCTGAACGGCAAGCGGGTCCACAAGACCCTGAACAGCCGGGGCATTTCCGGCCTGATTTACTTTGCCTCCGCGGTGGTGGAGGAATGACCATGGCATTATTTACATTGGGCCCCGTGACGGTCTACCGCTTCGGCCTGGCCCTGGCCCTGGGGGCGGCGCTGGCCCTGGCGCTTTTGGCCTGGCAGGAAAAAAAGCAGGGCCTGAAAAGCGGCACGGCCAGCTGGTTCGCGGTGCTGGTCCTTCCCCTGGCCGTGCTTTGCGCCCGCATCGGCTATTGCCTGGTGAGTATCGACTGGCTGCTGGACCGGGGGCTGATGTTCTTTTTCCAGTTCAGCCGGGGCGGCTATATGCTCTACGGCGCGCTGCTGGGCTGCGTGCTGGCCGGATGGCTCACCGGGAAAATCACCCGCCAGCCCATGGGCAAGGTGCTGGACGCCGCCGCCGCGCCGGGGGCGCTGCTCATCGTTCTGGGCCGCATGGCGGAAAGCCTGGTGGGCCTGGGCTACGGTCACGATATCGAGGAATGGTTCGATCCCTTTGAGGAAAAAGCCATGATCGCCTGGGAGAATCCGGAGCTGCTGTACCGGTTCCCCCTGGGGGAGCAGAACTATTACGGCGTGTGGTGCTTCGCCATTTACCTGCTGGAGGCCATCACCGCCCTGGTCATTTTGATCATTCTGCTGAAAACGAAAAAACCCCGCCCCGGCGGAAAATTCCTGCTGGGCCTGCTTTTGTACGCGGGCATGCAGCCCCTCTGGGAATCCATGCGGCAGGATGCTGTGCTCAAGTGGGGCTTCGTGCGGGCCAGCCAGCTGTTCAGCGCCTTCGCCGTGCTGGCGGTGCTGATCATTTCCTGGCGCGCGCTGCCGCCAGGAAAGCGGAGGCCAGCCGCCCTGTGGAAGGGCATCGCCGGTATCCTCCTTTCCTGCGGGGTGATCATGGCCATGGAATTTGCCCTGGAGCAGAAAATCAGCTTCCTCACCTGGATGCGCATGGACGTGTGCTACGCGGTCATGGCCCTGGGCTGCCTGGGGCTGATCTTCTCTGTGCTGCCCGCCTGGAAACGGGCGTACCGTATTGAGGAATGAGAATCATACCAAAAGAGGGACGGAGCAAATCCGTCCCTTGTTTTTGTAATTTGCTTGTACCTGTTCAGTCGCAAAGGAATGCAGGGACGCTTCAGCCATTAGAGAAACCTCTCAGTCAGCTTCGCTGCCAGCTCCCCTGATAGGGGAGCCTATATTTGCCTCCCCTATCAGGGGAGGTGCCCCCGCAGGGGGCGGAGAGGTTTTCCATTTCCCTAAATTCCATGTTCGTCTGAACAGTTACACTTGCTTTTTACTGAGGCTCAGGCTGTAGCGGGCGTCAGCGGGTAAACTGCGAAACGAATTTCCAGGCGGCCTCGCAGCTGTGCTGGCGGCATTCATGCTGCTGTCCGCTGACCCCGGCGAAGGCCGTGCGGCACACGCCGTCCTCGCTGTCGTAATAGTGAATGGTCAGTGTGCTGCCCCGGGAGGGGTCCGGGATACGCTCGACGCGGTCGCCGGGAACGGCCCACATCGTTTCCTCCCAGAGGTCTTTTTGATCATAAGAGGCGTTTTGAAATGCCTCCGCCTTTTTCAGCCGGTTCACCTGGACCACGTACTGCACCCGCTCCAGGCAGGCGGCCCCCTGGAAGGGCAGCTCGGGCAGGGGAGATTCCTCGCCGCCGGAATAGAACACCGCTCCGGGTACAGTTTTGTTCAGCTTTTCCGTGACCGGATTGCCAAAGAAAGTGGTGTACACCGGGAACAGGGCGCTGCAGGGCATGAACCCGGCGAACACTTCCGGGTACTCCTGGAAGCAGTCCCAGGTTTTTCCGCTGCCCATGGAAAAGCCGGTGGCATAGATGCGGTGTTCATCAATGGGATACCGCTTTTTGAGTTCGCCGATCAGCTCCACCGCCTCCGTGGCGGTCACGTCCAGATGATTTTCCACGGACACGAACAGGAAGCCGTACTTGTGGGCCACCTCCCACCAGCCCGCCACGTAGGTCAGATACATGGAGGAATCGCCGCCGCCGTGAAAACCGATCACCAGCGGCGCGGGGCCCCTGTCGAACAGATCCTGATTGTAATAGGCGAAGTAGCCCACCCGGTGGGCCTTTTGATTTTTATACGCGCCCATATTGTCCGGGGAGGTGGTCACGGTATGGCTGCCCGCGTCCTCCCGCATGCCCAGGGCGGGGAAGTCCGGCTCGTATTGCATGTGGCCGCACCACATCTTGAACCTTTTCACAAAGGTGTCATAGTCCCGCTCATAGTCCGCCCGATCCTTGATCAGCAGGTGCTGGCAGCCTTCAAACGCCCGGTTGATCGCTTCGCTGTTGCCTACGCTAAGGATAGCGATATCCCTGCGCTCCACCTCCGGCGTCACGCTGAGCCCTTCCATGGAGCACATGGCCGGGGTGATTTCCCCGGGCCCCCACAGGTATTCCCCCTGGATGGTTTTCAGCAGATGCTTTGCCGCATAGTCCGCCGAAGCGCCGAAGGAATAAATATCCGCCCGGAAGATGGCGCCCCGGACAAAGTAACCCTTGAACTGCTTGGCAAAGAAATCATAGTTTTCCACGATGCCGTCCCGGTATACCTGGATCATTTTGATCTCGGCGATGACCGCGGCATACAGGCTTTCATCCTCCCGCTGCCAGCCGCCTTCTTTCGTGGGAGAAATGAACAGCACGCTGGTGTCCCTGTCCGCGGCGATTTTGGCCAGGCCGCTTTCCCGGGCGAAGGCCACGGCGCTGTCCATGTCCCGGGGCGTTTCCTCCAGCACCAGCAGCAGCGGGGCCCGGAAGCCATAGTTGTTCACCTGGCCGTCCAGAGGATTGTCCGGCACATAGGCTTTCAAATGAAACCGTTCAAACGGATGCTCCCAGCATTTCCCTCCGATGGTATTTCGCACCTGGGGCCTTTCCATCATGGCCATGGCTTGATCCTCCCTTTTTTCTTTCCGGCGGGCCGCGGTCATTCCCGGCCGCCCATGAAGCGCTCGATTTCCTCCGGGTCCTTGATGATCGCCTGGCTCAGCACCTCGCAGCCGTTTTCGGTGATCAGCAGATCGTCCTCGATGCGGATGCCGATTTCCTCCTCGTCGATGTACAGCCCCGGTTCGTCGCTGATGATCCAGCCGGGCTGGAGCACGTCCCCCACGAAGGCGGCGTCGTGGCAGTCGATGCCGATGGAATGGCTGACGGAATGCATGTAATATTTGCCCACGTCCTGGGTGTCCTGAATCAGCCCCAGCTTCACCAGTCCTTCCCCAAGAACATTTTTCGCAATGTCATTGAGATCCTTTAAGGTGATTCCGGGGCGAGCGGCGGCGGCCACGGCCAGGTTGGCCCGCAGAACCAAATTGTAAATTTCCTTCTGCCGGGGGGTGTAGGTTCCGTCCGCCGGATAGGTGCGGGTAATATCGCTGCAGTAATTGCCGTATTTCGCCCCCAGGTCCATCAGCAGCAGGGAGCCGGGCTTGATTTCTTCCCGGTTGGTGTTGTAATGCATCATGCATCCGTTTTTGCCCGAGGCGGAAATGGTGTTGAAGGCAAAGCGCGTGGCCCCCAGGCATTTGCAGGTATATTCAAAATCCGCCTGGGCCTGGTATTCCTTCATGCCGGGCTTGAGGGTTTTCATCACATGCATGAGGCCCTGCCGGGTGATATCAACCGCCTGCCGCACCGAAGCGATTTCTTCTTCATCCTTGCGTTCCCGCAGGGGCACGCAGGCTTTATGCAGATCCCGCAGAGCCACGGCGGGATACAGCCGGGCAAACTCCCGGGCCATCACGGCGTTGTAGTCCTCGGGGTCCTTCATGCCGCAGCGGTATACGTCAAAATACGCGCACCCGATATCATACCGCCCCATGAACCGGCCGACGGCGGCGGAAAAGTCTTCGGTATACCGCACGTTCTCAACGCCGCTGACCGCCGACGCTTCTTCCTTGGTGGGCATTTTGCCGGTCCAGCGCTCATGCAGGGGGTCGGCCTGTTCGATAAACAGGGTCTCCTGCACCTGTCCTCCCGCCTTGACCGCCAGGAAGGCCATGTTTTCCCGCTCCAGCCCGGTGAGATAGAAGAACTGGCTGTTCACTTCAAAATTGTAATAGTCGTCCTCGTTGGTGTGCACCGGCACCCCTGCATAGCAAAGCACCAGGCTGCCCTCCGGAAGCGTTTCATACAGCCGCTTCCTGTGTTCCTGAAAAGACATCATCAACCACCTCTTTTGCGTCAGTGTGTCCCGGGCGCTCACGCCCAGGTGCCGTTGCGGAAAATGGGCACCACGCCGCCGTCCGGCCGGATGCCGTCGATGGACAGGTCGTCCGCCCCCACCATGAAATCCACATGAATGATGGAATCGTTGATGCCCTGTTCCTGGGCCTGGGCCACGGTCATATCATCGCCCCCGGGCAGCACTTCCTTGAAGCCCATGCCCAGGGCGCAATGGCAGCAGGCGTTTTCATCAAAGAGCGTTTCATAGAACAGGAAGCCGCACTGGTTCACCGGGCTTTCCTTGGGCACCAGCGCCACTTCGCCCAGCATGGCGGCCCCATCGTCCATGTGGATCATCCGCTCCAAAAGCTCCTGGCCCTTGGCAGCCTTGCAGGAAACGGCCCGGCCGTTTTCAAAGGTAATGGAAAAGTCCTCGATCAGCTGGCTGTTCCAGGACAGGGGCTTGACCGCTACCAGCGTTCCTTCACATTTCCCGGCGATGGGGGAGGTGAAGATCTCCTCAGTGGGCATGTTGGGAATATAGAACGCCCCATTGGCGGAATTGACGGCGCCGGCGCCTTCCCATTTCGCCTGCGGGATCAGCTCCACCGTAAAGTCTGTCCCGTTGGCGCTTGCATAGCGCA
>CAMOUF010000304.1 GCA_946626395.1 uncultured Clostridia bacterium | reverse complement strand
TGGGTGTATGGGCGGGCGTTTCGTTTGCGTGGCGGCCGGGGCTGGCCGCGGCGGGCATGGGAGCGTCGTGCCTGGCCTGCTTTTTCCTGCGCCGGGACGGGCGGAAAATGATTGTGGGCATGATGGCCGCTTTTCTGTTTCTGGGCCTGCTGCTGGCGGGCGGGGCTGCCCATCCGCTGCTTCCGGAGGAAGGCAAATATCAGATCACGGCGGTCTTATCCACCGACGCTGAACTGCGGGAAAACGACACGGCGGCGGCGTATCTGGAGCAGGCCACGGCGGAACAGGATGGAAAAGTCACTCCTTTGGGCCGCTTGTACTGGACCTACACCCCGGACGCGAACGCGCCGTTTTTGCCCGTGGAGGGGGACAGGGTGGCCTTTACCGCTTCCCTGTATCATCCCCGGGGCCAGGTGAACCCGTTTGGCTTTGATTTTCGGATGTATTTATTGCAAAAGGGCGTGACCCTGGGGGCGTCAGGCGCGAAGGACTGGACGCGCCTGGGCCATCCCGGGCGGGGCGTTTCCTCGTTTCTGTTCCATATTCGGCAAGCGCTGACCCAGCGGGTGCGCCTGATTTTCGGCGAAGACAGCGCCTTGCCGGAAGCCCTGCTGCTGGGCCAGAGAAGTCAGCTGCCGGAGGAAACCGTGCAGGGCTTTTCCGACGCGGGCACGGCCCATCTGCTGGCGGTGTCCGGGCTGCATGTGGGGCTGCTGGCGGGCATGCTGATGATCCCGCTGCGGCACTTCCTGCCGCCTAAAAAGCGGGCGGCGGTTTTAGGGGCGTTTTTGCTGATTTACTGCGCCCTGCTGGATTTTTCCGCGCCGGTGGTGCGGGCGTCGCTGCTGATGGTGTTTGCTGCCTGGCGGCGGGTGACGCGAAGAGCCCCCGACCCTTTGACCGCGCTGAGCGCCGCGTTTCTTTTGCTTTTGCTGGTTCGGCCCCTGGATTTGTTTTCCGCCAGCTTTCAATTGTCCTTCTGCGCGGTACTGGGCATCGTCGTCTTTGGCGGTTTGTTTCCTCAGCCCCAGGGGCGCTCCCTGGTCCGGACGGCCGCGGAGGCGTGGCGAACCACGGTGACCGCCACGGCGGGGGTGGCCCTGCCCACCATCCAGATTTTTCATCGCTTCTCCCTGATCGGCCTGCTGGTGAATCCCTTTGCCTGCGCGTTTTTCTCCCTGCTGCTGCCCGTGTATTTCACGGTGACGGCGGTGGGATGCCTGTGGCTGCAAGGGGGATGGGCATTGGCGGGCCTGGTGAATTCCGTTACCCGGGGACTGGTGGCGGCGATGACCTGGCTGGGGGAGAAGCCCTTTGCTTCCGTGCGTCTGCCCGCCCTGCCCTGGTTTTGCGTTCTGGCCTTGGCCATTGCCTGGCTGCTGATTTCCCGGTATGTCGCCCGGCCCGGGAAATGGAAGCTGCCTTTTGCCCTTTTGGCGGTGCTGCTGTCCTTTGGGGCGTGGCGGCTGACAGTGTGCCGGGATGTGCAGTTCGTGCAACTGGCCATGGGCCAGGCGGACGCGGCGGTGCTCATGGACGGCGGGGAAACGGCGGTGATCGACGCGGGCTTATACGGCGGCGACCTGGCTTCCTTCCTGCTGGCCAACGGGCGGCAGGCGGATTATCTGATCCTGACCCATTTGCACAGCGATCATTGCCGGGGCATCCTTCAGCTGCTGAAAGAGAAAATTCCCATCGGCGCGGTGTATCTGCCCCAGGGGGCGGAGGAGCAATTGATCGACCCCCAATGCCTGGACATGATCCAGGGGCTGCGGGAGCGGGGAATTCCCGTTTATCATTTGAAAAGCGGTGACACGGTTTCCCTGCCCCGTTCCACCCTCACAGCCGTCTGGCCCCAGGGGGACACGGTGCGCCCCGGGCAGGACGCCAACCGCTATTGCCTGGCTCTGCTGTGCGAATTGGACGGAGTGAAGCTGCTCACCTGCGGAGACCTGACCGGGGACTTTGAGCAATATGCCGCCCTGGACGCGGACATTTTAAAGGTGGCCCACCACGGGAGCGGCAAAAGCACCGGCGATGGGTTTTTGGATGCGGTCACGCCAAAGACGGCGCTGATCACTGACAGCGGAAACAGCGCGTCCCTGCCCCATCCGGACACCCTGAAAAGGCTCCGGGAGCGGGGCATTCAGGTCTATCAGACGGGAAAGGCAGGCGCGGTCACGATCACCGTCCGCCGGGGAGAAGCCGCGTTGATTACCTTCCTGCCCCAACAAATTGAATGAATACTTTTTTCGGAGGTTCTCATGGATATTCTTTCCCTGATTTCTCAGGCTGAGCGGGACTGCCAAAGGGTCTTTTCCGCCCTGGAGGCAACTGAAATCCTCAACACCCGCCGGGTGCTTTCCGCCTTCCAGGCGGAGGACGTGGCCACCCGGCATTTTTCCCCTTCCACCGGCTACGGCTATGATGATATAGGCCGGGACACCCTGGAGCGGGTGTTTGCCCGGCTTTTCGGCGCGGAGGCGGCCATCGTGCGGCCCAGCGTGGCCTGCGGCACGGCGGCCCTGTCCCTGTGCCTGTTCGGCCTGCTGCGCCCCGGGGATCATCTTCTCTCCGCCACCGGCACGCCCTACGATACCATGGAAACGGTGATCGGCCTGAGCGGCAATGCGCCGGGCAGCCTCAAGGAAATGAACGTTTCCTATTCCCAGGCGGAAATGGCCGAGGAGCAGACGAAAATCGATGTCAAATCCGTGCTGGAAAAAATCCAGCCCAACACCCGGGTGATCCTCATCCAGCGCAGCCGGGGCTATGCCTGGCGCTCGTCCCTGCGGCCCGAGGAAATGAAGGCGCTGATAGACGCGGTGCACGCCGTCCGGCCCGATATTTTCATCATGGTGGACAACTGCTACGGGGAATTCATCACCGATCAGGAGCCCACCCACTTCGGGGCCGACGTGTGCGTGGGCAGCCTGATCAAAAATCCCGGCGGCGGCCTGGCCCCCACCGGCGCGTATCTGGTGGGAACCAAGCGGGCCATTGAGCTGATCGAGGCCCGGCTCACCGCTCCCGGCCTGGGCCGGGAGGTAGGCAGCTACGCGGCCAGCTACCAGCCCTTCTATCAGGGCCTGTTCATGGCCCCCCATACCGTGACCCAGGCGTTGAAAACCGCCATTTTGGCGGCCCGGGTCTTTGAACTGCTGGGCATGAAAACCACCCCGGCCTTTGACGCCCCCCGGGCGGATATCATCCAGGCCATCGAGATGGGGGAGCCGGAGAAGCTGATCGCCTTTGTTCAAGGCATCCAGGCCGCGTCCCCCATTGATGGCAGCGCCGTGCCGGAGCCCTGGGATATGCCTGGCTATACCGATCAGGTGATCATGGCGGCGGGCACCTTCGTGTCCGGGGCCAGCATCGAGCTGAGCGCCGACGCCCCCATGCGCGCCCCCTTTACGGTGTATCTGCAAGGAGGGCTCACCTACGCCCACGGCAAGATCGCCCTGATGACAGCGCTGGAAAAAATGAAGCTGTAATCGCATTTTTCGCACCACCCGACAGAAAGGAGACGGAACCATGAAGGCATTATTCATCGGCGGAACAGGGGTCATCAGCACGGCCATTTCCAGGCTGCTGGTCGCCCAGGGATGGGACTTGACGCTGCTCAACCGGGGCAACCGGCAAAGCGACGTGCCGGGGGCAAGGCAGCTGACCCTGGACGTCAGCGACGAGGCCGCGGTGGCCGCGGCCATCGCCAACGAGCACTATGATACCGTGTGCGATTTTATCTGCTTCGTGCCCGCCCAGGCGGAACGGGACATCCGGCTGTTCAAAGGAAAGACGGATCAATTCATGTTCATCAGCTCCGCCTCCGCCTATCAAAAGCCCCTGGCCCATGCTGTGATCAGCGAATCCACCCCC
This sequence comes from uncultured Clostridia bacterium, assembly GCA_946626395.1. Lineage (GTDB taxonomy): Bacteria > Bacillota > Clostridia > Christensenellales > Aristaeellaceae > RUG563. The sequence continues at coordinate 2,523 of CAMOUF010000304.1, read as the reverse complement.
CTGTCCAATCCCTACTGGGAATACTCCCGCAACAAGATTGCCATTGAAGAACTGCTTCTTCGGGAATACCGGCAGAGCGGTTTCCCCATCACCATCATCCGCCCCAGCCACACCTTTTCCTTCCGTTCCCTGCCCCTGGCCATTCATGGGGACAAAGGGCCCTGGCAGGTGCTCCGGCGGATGCAGGAAGGCAAAAAGGTGCTGGTGCCCGGGGATGGCAGCAGCCTGTGGGCCGTGATGGACAGCGAGGATTTTGCCCCCGCCTTCGTGGGCCTGATGGGCAATATCCACGCCATCGGCCGGGCAGTGCAGATCACAGGGGAGGAGCTCCTCACCTGGAACCAGATCATGGCCTCCGTGGCCCGTGCCCTGGGGGTGGAATACAAGCCCTGCTATGTGCCCACCGACCTGCTTATGCAGACCAGGCGCTATGACTTTGTGGGCGGCATGTACGGCGACAAATCCAACACGGTGATCTTTGACAATTCCCTGCTGCACCAGCTGGTGCCCACGTACCGGCAGAAAAAGCGGTTCGATCAGTCTGCCCGGGAAAGCGTGGCCTATATCCTGGCCCATCCCGAGCTGCAAACGGAGGATCCGGACTTCGACGCTTTCTCCGACAGCGTTGTGGCCGTCATGGAAGCGGCAGCGGAGCAGGTGAAAAAGCTGTAAATGAAAAACGAAATCATCTTTCGGGAAGCGGCGCTGGACGAGGCGCTGCTTCCTGTTCTGCTTGCCCTTTCCGTGGATTGGGAGCGGGAAGAAAGCTGCCGGGGCTATCGCCGGAACACAAAAGCGGATTTAGCGGGCCGCCGGGTATGGGTGGCCCGGGACGGGGAAAGCATCGTGGGGTATCTGTTCGGCCTGATGGAAAAAACGGAAAAGACCTCCACGGTACTATCTTCGGATACGCCCTACTTTGAGGTGGAGGAACTGTACGTCCGCCCCGCTTACCGCGGCCAGGGGATCGGGCGGCGGCTGTTCAGCCTGGCGGAGGAAGCCATGCGGCAGGAAGGCACGGCTCAATGCCTGATGCTCTCCACCGCTACGAAAAACTGGAAATCCATCCTGCATTTTTATCTGGACGAGCTGGACATGACCTTCTGGAACGCCCGGCTGTTTAAACGGCTGTAACAAAGCCGTACAGGAAAAAAACAAAAACAAACGTTTTTCACCCTTGACCCGAAAACGTTCGTATAGTACAATACATTTCGTCATACGAAGCGCCCAGGAAATACCCCGTGGGGTGACCGAAGGAGCGAAACTCTCAGGTGCCGCTTTGGGCGGCGGGACTGTGCGCGGATGACACTCTGGAGAAGCCCGGCAATCAGGCCGGGTGCCGAAGGGGCAAAGCCGGGAAACCGGTGAATCTCTCAGGCAAAAGGACAGAGGCCGTGTTTCTTTCGGTTATGAAAAAAGCGCGCGTTTGCCGTTTTGTTTGCAGAGGGTCCCGGTTCGGCGGGGCTCTTTATTTTTTCTTACGAAAGGAACGTGACACCATGGATTTTACCCAGACCATCGCTTCCATTAACGGTAAGGTCAACGATATCGTGTGGGGCGTGCCCGCTCTGGTGCTGCTGATCGGCACCGGCATTTTGATGACCGTGCTGACGAAGTTTTTCCAGTTCCGCCGCTTCGGCCATATGTGGCGGGAGACCATTGGGGGACTGTTCAATAAAGAAAAGGGCATCCGCAAATCCAACGACGCCCATTCCATTTCCCAGTTCCAGAGCCTGTGCACGGCGCTTTCCGCCACCATCGGCACCGGCAACATCGCGGGCGTGGCCTACGCCATCACCATGGGCGGCCCCGGCGCGGTGTTCTGGATGTGGATCGCCGCCATCGTGGGCATGATGACCAACTATTCTGAAAATGTGCTGGGCATCTTCTTCCGCCGCCGGAACAAAAAGGGCGAATGGAGCGGCGGCGCCATGTATTACCTGAAGGACGGCGTGGGCAAAATGAAGTACGGCAAGGTGGTCGGCCCCGTGCTGGCGGTGCTGTTCTCCTTCTTTGCCATCGTGGCCTCCTTCGGCATCGGCAATATGGGCCAGGTGGCCTCCATCACCGAGAGCATCAACACCCTGGTGTCCGCCAATCCCTCCACCGTGAACCTGGTCACCGGCCTGGTGGTGATCGTGCTGCTGAGCCTGGTGATCCTGGGCGGCCTCAAGCGTATCGCCACCACCAACGAGCGCATCGTGCCCTTCATGGCCGTGTTCTTCATCATCGGCTCCCTGGCCATTATCATCATGAACATTGGCAAGGTGCCCGCCGCGTTCGGCGCGATTTTCAAGGGCGCTTTCAACTTTAAGTCAGCCGCCGGCGGCGTGGGCGGCGCCATTATCGCTCAGGCCATGACCTGGGGCTTCAAGCGGGGCGTGTTCTCCAATGAAGCGGGCCTGGGCTCCTCCGTGATGGTGCACTCCGCCTCCAATGTGAAGGAACCCGTGGTGCAGGGCCTGTGGGGCATCTTTGAAGTGTTTGCCGATACCATCATCGTGTGTACCTGCACCGCCTTGG
>CAMOUF010000303.1 GCA_946626395.1 uncultured Clostridia bacterium | reverse complement strand
GAGGTCATGATCCATCAGCCCTCCGGCGGCGCTTCCGGCCAGGCCACCGATGTGACCATTCACGCCGAATGGCTATTGCGCACCAAGAATAAAATGAATACCCTGATGGCCCAAATGACAGGCCAGCCTCTGGAAAAAATCGCCCACGACGTGGAGCGGGATTATTTTATGACAGCCCAGGAAGCCCTGGACTACGGCATTATCGACGAAATCTATCAGCCCCGGCAGAAATAAAGGCCGGGCGATAACGAGGTAAACATGGCAAAGGATGATATCGGTTCCCGGAAGCTGCGCTGCTCCTTCTGCGGGAAAACCCAGGATCAGGTGCGGCGGATCATTGCAGGGCCGGGAGCGTATATCTGCAATGAGTGCGTGGCCCTGTGCCAGGAAATTGTAGCGGACGACATGGATATGGTGTCCGCCGCCCAGGACATGGGCCAGATTCCCACCCCTTCCGAAATGAAGGAAGTGCTGGATGAATACGTGATCGGCCAGGAGCGCGCCAAGCGCACCCTCTGCGTGGCCGTTTACAACCACTATAAGCGCATCAGTGCGCCGGTCAAAAAGGACGGCGTGGAGCTGCAAAAATCCAACGTGCTCATGATCGGGCCCACCGGCTGCGGCAAAACCTATCTGGCCCAGTCGCTGGCCAGGATTTTAAACGTGCCCTTCGCCATCGTGGACGCGACCACCCTGACGGAAGCGGGCTATGTGGGCGAGGACGTGGAAAATATCCTGCTGCGCCTGATCCAGGCCGCGGGCAATGATATCCGTTCCGCCGAGCGCGGCATTATCTATATCGATGAAATCGACAAAATTGCCCGGAAAAGCGAAAACGTATCCATCACCCGGGATGTGAGCGGCGAAGGCGTGCAGCAGGCGCTGCTGAAAATTCTGGAGGGCACCGTGGCCAACGTGCCGCCCCAGGGCGGAAGGAAGCATCCCAATCAGGAATGCCTGCGCATTGATACCACCAACATCCTGTTCATCTGCGGCGGCGCGTTCGACGGGCTGTCCCGGATCATTGAACAGCGGGTGGGCAAAAAAGCGCTGGGCTTTGGCGCTGATCCGCAAGGAAAAAAGAAGCAAAACGTGGGGGAGATCCTGCGGGAAATGCGGCCGGAGGATCTGCTGAAATTTGGCCTGATTCCCGAATTCGTGGGCCGCTTGCCGGTCACGGTGACGCTGGATGCCCTGGATGAAGAGGCACTGATCAAAATTTTGACTGAGCCCCGGAACGCGCTGGTGAAGCAGTATCAAAAGCTGGTCAACCTGGATGGGGCGGAGCTGGCGTTTGAGCAGGACGCCTTGGAAGCCATCGCCAAGCAGGCCATTGAACGCAAGAGCGGCGCCCGGGGCCTAAGGTCCATTATCGAAAACGCCCTGCTGGATACCCTGTTTGATCTGCCGGGGCAGACGAATGCCAAGCGCTGCGTGATCACCAAAGACGTGATCGAGAAAGGCGAAAAGCCACTGATCGAATACGCCGAAGCGGCCGCGAAACAGCCTGTGCATCGGCCCCGCCGCGCGAAGCTTCCTGAGCAGCAGCCGGATACCACCGAGCCAACCGCCAGCTGAGAAACTGATCTTTGATACCCGAAGAACCGCAAGGCCCTTCGGGTTTTTGCGTATGATGAGAGGAATGAAAGACATGAGCAGAGATAAATTCCTTACTGTGATGGCCGTTCTGGGCGAAAACGGACAAAGCCAGATGGAGGGCATGCAGCGCGCCATTTTTTCCTGCGGCGTGCAGGGCACACAGACCATGAATATTCCTTTCCATATTTCCCTTGGCAGCTTTCCTTTGGAAAAGAAAGAAGTTATTATCAAAAGAATGCAGTCTGTTTCAAAAGAAACCAGACCGTTTTCTGTCATTTTTCCTGTTTACAGCAGCTTTACAGACCGCGTTCTATTTGCAAAACCCATCGTAACTCCTGAATTGCTTCAACTGCATTCCCCCTTTGAAGGAAATTATGCCGATGGATTCCCCTGGACGCCTCACGCAACGCTGTTCATTGGAGCCGCAGAAGAAACGGCCATTGCGAGAAAAGCGCTGGATGAATGCTTTCAGCCTTTTTCAGCCAGCATTACAGCCCTGGAGCTAGGCAGCTTTTTCCCTGCTGAATTCATCTGCCGCTGCCCGCTGAATGATGAAGCGTAAGGAGGAGGACATGAAAACAGGTTTGGTCATGGAAGGCGGCGCGATGCGAGGTATGTTCACCTGTGGCGTGATCGACGTGCTGATGGAGTATGGCATCGAATTTGATGGCGCAGGCGGTATTTCCGCCGGAGCCGTATTTGGCTGCAACTTTAAATCCCGGCAAATCGGACGACCCATTCGTTACAATAAACGCTTCTGCAGGGACAAGCGGTATTGCAGCCTGCGCTCGCTGCTGCTCACGGGAGATTTGTACGGCGTGGATTTTTGCTATCGTCAGCTGCCTGATGAGCTGGATCTCTTCGACAGAAAAGCGTTTCGGGAGAACCCCATGGAATTTTTTGTAGGCGCGACCGACGTGACAACCGGACGAGCGGTTTATCACCTCTGCACGGACGGAGGAGAACGGGACATGCTCTGGATGCGCGCCTCCGCCTCCATGCCCCTGGTCAGCAGGATCGTAGAGGTGGACGGATACCTTCTTTTGGACGGCGGGATCGCGGACCCGACTCCGTATTTTTATATGAAGGAAAACGGATATGACCGCATCCTGACCATCCTGACCCAGCCGGATGATTATGTGAAAGAAAAAAGCAAAGCGTTTCCTTTGATCCGTTTTGCCTTGCGAAAATATCCCGCGTTAGTGGAAGCGATGGCTTGCCGCCACCAAAGATACAATGATCATATCGCTAAAATCCGGCAGGAAGAAAAGGCTGGAAATACCATTGTTTTGCGCCCACCCGTGCCGCTGCCGGTCAGCCGCACGGAAAAGGATCCTGAAAAGCTTGAAGCGGCATATCAAATAGGTAAAAAGGAAGCTGAAAGCAAAATAGAGAATATCCGTCAATTCTTCCAAAAACAAGAAATATAAATCAATTTTTAAACAATTTTTCCAACTTATGAAGAAAGTATTACAAGTTAAATGCATTAATTGACATGCCACAATTTTGACAGTATAATAACATTCAAGGATAAAAATTCTGCCAAAAAGCACAAATTCGGCAGAATTTTTATAATTTCATTCGTGCAGACATGACGCTGAATCTTATGAAGATAGGAGAGGCATGCCCATGCGAAAAAAACGTTTTGGTTGGCTCATCGGTATTCTATGCGTTGCGGCGGTCATTGGGCTGATTGTCCTGCTGGGCGGCGGCAGCCAGAACTTCCACGAAAAGTATGAGGGCGTGGATTTGTCCGCTGACGTGACGGGCCTGGGCAGGGAGGACACCTATGCCAATTACCTGCTGTCTCACGCGGACGCCCCCAGCGGCGACCAGGAAGTGGCCGTTGATATCGCCGCCTTTGAAGGCGACGGCGAAATCCGTACGGAGGACGGCGCGCCCTGCGTGTACACCGCGGACGGGTCCATGATCACGTGGAAGGTCAACGTGGAAAAATCCGGCATGTACAATGTGCAGCTGGATTATTTGGCGACCCAGGCCCGGGGCGTTGACATCGAGCGCGCGTTCTATATCAACGGCGATCTTCCCTTCTCCGGGGCCCGTTCCCTTTGCTTTACCCGGCTGTGGACCGACGCCGCGCCGGTGCGCAAGGATAACCAGGGCAACGATATCCGCCCCACCCAGGTGGAGGTGTTCGATTGGCAGACCACCCGCTTCAAGGACGATATGGGCTATGTAGTAGAGCCTTATCAGTTCTATTTTGAAGCGGGCGAAAACACGATTTCCCTCAAGGCCGTCAACGAACCCATGATCATCAGGTCGCTGACCCTGACGCCGGTGCAGACCTTTGCTCCCTATGCGGAATACAAAGCCGCCCAGCCGGATGTCAGCATGAGCCAGAGCGCCAAGGAGTGGCAGGTGACAGTGCAGGGCGAAGCCTCCGTCCGCCGTTCCTCTCCCTCCCTGTACGCCAAATATGACCGTTCTTCTCCCGCCACGGAGCCCTATGACGTTTCCAAGACGGTGCTCAACTACATCGGCGGCGACCCCTGGAACAACGCCGGTCAGTGGATCGAATGGGAATTTGAGGTGCCCGAGGACGGTTATTATACCCTGTCCATCAAGGGCCGTCAGGCGTATCAGCGCGGCGCGGTTTCCAGCCGCAGCGTGTATATCGACGGGGAAATCCCCTTCGACGCCATGAGCATCGTGCCCTTTGACTATAATACCTCCTGGACCCTGCGCACCCTTTCAGACGATCAGGGAAAACCTTATCAGTATTACCTGACTGCCGGGAAGCACACCGTGCGTATGGAAGCTACGCTGGGAGAAATGGGCCCCATTTTGCAGCAGATGGAGGACAGCATTTACCGGCTGAATCTGATCTACCGCAAGATCCTGGTGCTCACCGGCGTGAACCCCGACCGCTTCCGCGATTACAACCTGGAAAAGGTGTATCCCGAAGTGATCGAGGCCATGAGCCTGGAAAGCAAGCGGCTGTATAAGCTGGTGGACGACACCGTGGCCATTACCGGCCAAAAGAGCGACCGGGTGGCCGTGGCCCAGACCCTGGCCGTGCAGCTGGAAAACTTTGTGGCCCACACAGAGCGCATCACCCAGTCCTTCTCCAATTTCAAGGATAACATCACCAGCCTGGGCACCGCCATGCAGAACATGTCCGAAACCAAGCTGGATGTGGATCTGCTCATCGTCAGCGGCGAAAACGCCAAGCTGCCGGAAGTGAAGGATGGTTTCCTGGAAAAAGCGGCCCACGAGCTTCGTTCCGCCTGGGCGTCCTATTTTGTGGATTATAATGCTTTGGGCGACGTGTACGACGAGAACGACGACAAGCTGATCGAAGTGTGGATCACCACGGGCCGCGATCAGAGCACTGTGCTCAAGACCATGATCGACGATACCTTTACCCCCAAAACCGGCATCCATGTGAACGTGAAGCTGGTATTGGCGGAGACCATTCTGACCGCCGTGGTAGCGGGCAACGGCCCCGACGTGGTGCTGAGCCTGGGCTCCTGGTTCCCTGTGAACTACGCCATGCGCAACGCGGCGGAGGACCTGACCCAGTTCGCCGATTTTGAAGAAGTGATCAAGCCCTTCTATCCCAGCGTCCTGGCCTCCATGAAGTACAACAACGGCGTGTACGCCCTGCCGGAAACCCAGGAATTTCCTGTGCTGTTCTACCGTGAGGACGTGCTGAACGAGCTGGGGCTGGAGGTGCCCAAGACCTGGGAGGAGCTGATTGCTCTGCTGCCCACCATCCAGGGCAACAACCTCTCCGTGGGCGTTCCGTATCCTGACATTGCCACCGCCGATATTTCGATGTTCAACTCCATGATCTACCAGAACGGCGGACAGATTTACGATGAGGACGCCAAGCGCACCCTCATCGACAGCGAGAGCGGCGTCACCGCGTTTAAGCTGTACACCTCCCTTTATAACGACTATGGCCTGCCCACGGTGTACAACTTTGTCAGCCGCTTCCGTTCCGGCGAAATGCCCATCGGCCTGGCGAATTACAGCCAGTTCAATACCCTGGCCGTGTCTGCTCCCGAAATCCGTTCCCTGTGGGACTTTTCAGCCTTCCCCGGCACATTGCAGCCCGACGGCACCATTGACCATTCCGTTCACTGCTCCGGCCTGTGCTGCATGATGATCGCCACGGACAACCAGAATATCAAGAACAACGCCTGGGAGTTCTTAAAGTGGTGGGTCAGCGCCGACGCGCAGGTGCGCTTTGGCCGGGAGATCGAATCCGTGCTGGGCTCCTCCGCCCGGTATACCACCGCCAACCGGGACGCGCTCAAGCAATTGGCCTGGAGCGCAGATCAGCTGGCCGTGCTGGAGGATCAGATGGCCCAGACCGTGGGCTTCCGTGAAATCGCCGGCGGCTATTCCACTACCCGCCATATGACCAACGCTATCCGCCGGGTCATCAACAACAAGGATGACGCCCGTGAAACGCTTTTGACCTACGCCCGCACCATCAACGAGGAAATCAGAGTCAAGCGCAGAGAATTCAATCTCCCCATCGACTGACAGAAAGAAGAGAAAGGAGGAAAACCGGATGCAATCGTTATTGAAAAGATCCTGGAACATCAGGAAGGAGAAGATCCATTACGGCTGGCAGAAGGCTAAGCAGATGAAGATCTGCTATCTGTTCCTGGCCCCTTACGCCGTGCTGTTCACCACTTTCTTCATCCTGCCCATCATTACTTCCATTTACTACAGCTTCACTTACTACAACATCCTGGAGCCCGCGCGATTCATCGGTTTCCAGAACTACATCAACCTCGTCCTGCAGGACGAAGTCTTCCTGACGGCTGTGAAGAATACCTTCGTCATCGCCGTCATCACAGGCCCCATCGGTTATATCCTTTCCTTCCTGTTTGCCTGGTTCATCAATGAACTGCCCCGCTGGCTGCGCACCATCGCCGTGGTGGTGTTCTACGCGCCTTCCATCGGCAGCGGCGCGTACTTCATCTTTTCCGTCATATTCCAGGGCGACGCTTACGGCTACCTGAATTCCCTGCTGCTGCAATTCGGCCTGATCGACGCGCCGCTTTTGTGGCTGCTGGACCCCAAGTACATCCTGCCCGTCATCATTCTGGTGAGCTTGTGGATGAGCATGGGCACCGGCTTCCTTTCCTTCGTAGCCGGCCTGCAGGGCGTGGACCGCAGCCTGTTTGAAGCGGGCTATGTGGACGGCATCCGCAACCGCTGGCAGGAACTGTACTTCATCACCCTGCCCAGCATGAAGCCCACGCTGCTTTTCGGCGCGGTCATGTC
>CAMOUF010000302.1 GCA_946626395.1 uncultured Clostridia bacterium | reverse complement strand
CTGGAAGGTGATGGTGGCCAGGGTTTTGCTTTCCCGCTGCACCTTCACGTGTTCCTTGGCCTCGATGGCCTGGTGGAGCCCGTCGCTGAACCGGCGGCCCACCATCAGGCGGCCCGTGAACTCGTCCACGATGACCACTTCATCGTTCTGCACCACATAGTCCACGTCCCGCTTCATGATGGCGTTGGCCTTGAGAGCCTGGATCAGATAATGGTTCAGGTCGTTGTTTTCCGGGTCGGACAAATTTTCGACACCAAAGGCGGCTTCCGCTTTCCGGGTGCCTTCTTCGGTAAAGGTGACGGCCTTTTCCTTTTCTTCGATATGATAGTCCTCTTCGTTCTTGAGCCGGGACACGAACCGGTCCGCCCGCTCGTACATATCGGTGGACTTTTCCCCCTGGCCGGAAATGATCAGGGGGGTGCGGGCCTCGTCGATGAGGATGGAGTCCACCTCGTCCACGATGGCGAAGGCATGGCCCCGCTGCACCATATCCTTTTCGTAGAGCACCATATTGTCCCGCAGATAGTCAAAACCCATTTCATTGTTGGTGCCGTAGGTGATATCGGCGGCGTAGGCTTCCTTGCGCTGATCGTTGTCCAGGTCATGGACGATGATGCCCACCTTCATGCCCAGGAAACGGTAGAGCTTGCCCATTTCCTCGCCCTGGAAGGAGGCCAGATAATCGTTCACCGTCACGATATGCACGCCTTCCCCCGCGATGGCGTTCAGGTACGCGGGCAGAGTGGCGGTGAGGGTTTTGCCTTCACCGGTTTTCATTTCGGCGATGCGGCCCTGATGCAGCACGATGCCGCCGATCATCTGCACCCGGAAGGGACGCAGGCCCAGCGTGCGCTTGCTGGCCTCCCGCACCACGGCGAAGGCTTCCGGCAGCATATGGTCCAGGGTTTCCCCGCCTTGAAAACGGGAACGGAATTCCTCCGTTTTCGCGGTCAGCTCCGCGTCCGTCAGCTTTTCCATCTGCGGCTCCAGGGCGTCGATCTGATCCGCGATTTTCAGCAATGGCTTGAGCTGGGCTTCGTTGCCAAGCCCAAACAGCTTTTTCAAAAAATCAAACATGCGTTTTCTCCTTACCGATGTTCTGTCAATGGGAACGGGCGGTTTCCCCGCCACATTACACCATCTTATATTATAGCACGCAACCGGCTTTCCCCGCAACCCCAACGGAAAATTTTCAGCTTTGATATGAACGAATTTTTCATACTGATTTGACAAAACGGCCAAAAGGCGGTATGATGGCAGTAGAAAATGGCCGGGAAGCCATCCAAACCGGCAAACATATTTTGGAGGAATACGGCGATGAGCGAAATCCAACATCCCACCTTTGTGATCACCCTGGAAAACGGCGGCGAAATGAAGGGAGAACTGTATCCCGAATACGCGCCTCAATCCGTGGGCAATTTTGCTTCTCTGGCCAACAGCGGGTTTTACGACGGGCTGATTTTTCACCGGGTCATTCCCGGGTTCATGATCCAGGGCGGCTGCCCCAAGGGAACGGGTACCGGCGGCCCCGGCTATTCCATCAAGGGTGAATTTTCCCAGAACGGCGTGGAAAATCCCTTAAAGCACACCTACGGCGTTTTGAGCATGGCCCGGGCCATGCATCCCGATTCCGCGGGCAGCCAGTTCTTTATCATGACCAGCAATTCCCCCCATCTGGACGGAGCCTACGCCGCCTTTGGCAAGGTGCTCTCCGGCATGGAATACGCCGATAAAATCGTAAACGCTCCCCGGGACATGATGGATAAGCCCCTGGAGCCCCAGCGCATTGCTTCCATCCGAGTGGACACCATGGGGAATTACTACCCCTTCAATCAATTATGATGCTGCCGAAGCGTGAACGCACCTACACCCTCCGCGTGGCCGGGAAGGATTATACCATCACCAGCAGCGACGCGCCGGAGCACGTGCGCCGGATGGGGGTGTATGTGGACAGGAAAATCGCGGAAACGGCTTCCTCCGGATTTGTGAGCCGGGAATCGGCGGCCATTATTTCTGCCCTTTCTCTTGCCGACGAGCTGATCACCGCCCAGGACGACAACACCCGCCTTCGGCGGGAACTGATGCAGGCCCGGCAGGAGCTAAAGCAGGGAAAGCAGCAGGACAGCACACATGCCGATCAGTAAACTGGAGCTATTGGCCCCCGCCGGCAGCATGGACGCGCTGAAGGCCGCCATCGCCAACGGAGCCGACGCGGTGTATCTGGGCGCGGCCTCCTTCGGGGCCCGGGCCAGCGCAGGCTTTGACGACACAGCCCTTCGGGAAGCGCTGGACTTTTGTCACCTGCGCCGGAAAAACATATATGTCACCGTCAACATCCTGATCAAGGAAAGGGAGCTGGACAGCGTTCGGCACACCCTTTCCTTGTTGTCGCATTTGGGGGCGGACGCGGCGCTGGTGCAGGATCTGGGGGTACTCAAAATATGCCGGGAGGAGTTTCCCGAATTGCCCGTCCACGCCAGCACCCAAATGGCCCTGCACAACGCTTCCGGGGCCGCGCTGCTGAAATTCCTGGGCGCCAGCCGCGCTGTGATGGCCCGGGAATGCAGCCTTGAGGAAATCCGGAAAGCCGCCGAAACCGGCATTGAAATCGAAGCCTTCTGCCATGGGGCGCTGTGCGTTTCCTGCTCGGGCCAATGCCTGTTCTCCTCCATGATCGGGGGCCGCAGCGGCAACCGGGGCCGGTGCGCCCAGCCCTGCCGCCTGCCCTATACCTATGAGGGCGTCAGCGGCGCCTGGCTGTCCCCCCGGGATCTGTGCGCCCGGGACGAACTCGACGCCATGGCGGAGGCTGGGGTGTATTCCTTTAAAATCGAGGGGCGGTTAAAGCGCCCCGAATACGTGGCCGTGGTGACAAGGGCTTACCGCAAGGCCCTGGATGCCTTGTTGGAAGGAAAATTCACTCCGGCTGACCCGGAGGAAAAAGAAAGCCTGACCCAGATTTTTTCCCGGGGCGGGTTTACTTTGGGCTATCCCGGGGCCGACCGGGACGCCGCCATCATCGACCCGGCCCGGGTCAAGCCCGTGGGCGTCAAAATCGGGACGGTGAAAAAGGTGTATCAAAAGGGCGCTTCGCTGCTGTGCGATGTGCCGCTCCTGAAAATACTGCACAACGGCGACGGCCTGGAAATAGGCGCTCAGGAAATCCGCTATTCCGGGCCGGAAGTATCCGCCGGGCAAATAGCCGTTCTCCGGCTGCGGGACAAAGTAAAAATCGGAGAAGCGGTGCAGCGCACAGAGGACGAAAGCCAGCTTGCCGCCGCCCGGGAAACCTACGGGGAGGAAGCGATCAACGCTTCTTTGCCCATCCCCTTTGACGCCTGCCTCACCGCCTATCCCGGAAAGCCGCTGCAATTGACCGTGACCGACGGGGAAAGCACTTTGGAGGCTTTCGGCGAAGCAGTTCAGCCCGCGCAAAGCAAGCCCCTGGATACCGCCGCCGCCCAAAGAAGCCTGGAAAAAACGGGGGGCACGCCCTTCCGCCTGCGCCGCCTGACGGTGAAAACGGCGGGGGCCTTCGTGCCCGCTTCCGCCCTGAACGCTTTGCGGCGGGAAGCCCTGGATGATCTGGCCGCGGCCCGGATCGCCGCTCAGCCCAGGGCCCGTAAGGAACAGGCGATTTACAGCTTTGCGCCTCGTGAAATTCCCTCTCCCCGGCTGCTGGTAAAAACCCGGAACCCGGAGGAGATTTCAGCGCTGCTTTCCGCCGGGGCGGATGAAGTCCTGCTGTATCCCGGGGATTTCCGGGAAGAAACGCTGCTGCCCCTGCTCCGCGCTCCCGGGATTCCCTGGAACAGGACGCGGCTGTGCCTGCCCAGCCAGCTTTCTCAGGATACCCAGGAAGCGTTAAAATGCGCGACAGAGGAGCTGCATATTCCCGTGTGCCTGTCCAGCCCCAATCAGTTAGGGGATTTCCCCAAGGGCAGCATGGCGGGCGAAGGGGTGCCCGTCATGAACGGAGAAGCGGTCAGGCTGCTTGCCCATTTGGGCTGCGGCAGCGTGACCCTCAGCCGGGAATTATCGGAAAATGAAATCCTGGATATTCCCGAAAATATCTGCGAACTGATCCTCCCCGTGTACGGCCGGACCCGGCTGATGCTGCTGAACCACTGCCCCATGCGCACCAAGCTGGGCCTTCAAAAAAACAGGGAAGCCTGCGAAATGTGCGCTCAGGGGAAAGGCGCATTGGGAACCTGCCTCACCGACCGGATGAAGGCTGCCTATCCCCTGTTCCCCGTCCGCACCGAGGAAGGATGCCAGATCGAGCTGATGAGCAGCCAGCCCCTGCATCTGGGAGCAAGGCTGGACAAGATGCAAAAACGATCCTGGCTGCTGACCTTTACGGATGAAACGGACGAGGAAAGAAAGCGCGTTACCGCTTATTACGCCGCTTTGCTCCGCGGGCAGGGCTCCCGTCCCCTTCCCATCCGGGACGCATATGGGCGCTTTCTGGACGGGGTCTTATAACGTATTGATTTTGACTTATTTTTCTTCGTTTCTTTTCCCTATTTGGATGTATGATGCAGGAGGGATCATTTATGAACGAACGCGCCCTGCGGGTGCTGGAATTTACCAAGATCCGGGATATGCTGTCTTCCTACGCCCTGTCCTCGCCCGGGCAGAAAAGGTGCGGGGAGCTTCAGCCCCTCAGCGATTTTGCGGAAATCAACAAGGCCCTGGACGAAACGGAAGAGGCGGTGGCCACCCTGGCCTATGTGGGCGGGAATCCCCTGATCGGCTTTGACGATGTGACGGAGTACCTGTCCCTGGCCCAGAAAGGCTCCACCCTGTCCCTGAAAGCGCTTTTGATGGTGGCGGAAACGCTGCGGGCCTCCCGGGCCGCGCGCTCCTCCCTGGTAACAGAAAAGGAAAACACCCCCATCATCACCGCCATGGCTTCCCGCCTCCAGCCCCTGCGGCAATTGGAAACGGATATCACCGAGGCCATCATCAGCGAGGAAGAAGTGTCTGACCACGCTTCCCCCGCCCTTTTGGATATCCGGCGGCACATCCGCCAGGTCAACGACCGCATCCGGGAAAAGCTCAACGCCATGGCCCACGGGGCGTCCTATGCCAAGTATCTGATGGAATCCATCGTCACTGTGCGCAACGGACGCTATGTGCTGCCGGTGAAGGCGGAGGCCCGGGGCAATGTGCCCGGCCTGGTGCACGCCCAATCCGCCACCGGGGCCACCCTGTTCATCGAGCCCCTGGCCGTGGTGGAAATGGGCAACGAGCTCAAGGAATGGAGCATCAAGGAGCGGGACGAAATCGAACGCATCCTGGCCGCGCTGTCCGCTCAGGTGGCGGATAACGGCGACCTGATTTCCCAGAACCTGGCCATCCTGGCCCATCTGGATTTCGTGTTCGCCAAGGGCATGCTGGCCCGGGACATGGACGCCGTGCGGCCCAAGATGAACGAGGAAGGCAGGATCAACCTGGTGCGGGTGCGCCATCCCCTGATCCCCCGGGACACGGTGGTGCCCTGTTCCCTGTGGCTGGGCCAGGAATTTACTTCTTTGATCATTACCGGCCCCAACACCGGCGGCAAAACCGTCACCCTCAAAACCCTGGGCCTGATGACCCTGATGGCTCAGAGCGGGCTGCACATTCCCGGGGCCCTGGGCACGGAGCTGAGCAGCTTTGAGGAAGTGTACGCGGACATCGGCGACGAGCAGTCCATCGAGCAGTCCCTGTCCACCTTCTCCTCCCATATGACCAATATCGTGTCCATCATGAACACCGTCACCCCCCGGGACCTGGTGCTCTTT
>CAMOUF010000301.1 GCA_946626395.1 uncultured Clostridia bacterium | reverse complement strand
CTGACACAGCTTTCCCAGCGCGGATGGCATGGCGAAAAGGCTTCCTATCAGAAGGAAAAAGAACAATGCCAGCGCCGGATGGCGGAACTGGATGTGCTGATGAAGCGCCTTTATGAGGATAACGTATTTTGCAGAATTTCCGATGAACGCTTTGCCAGTATGTCAGCCGATTATGAGGCGGAAGCCAGGAAGCTGAAAGAACGGCTGGGGATGCTTGATGAGCTGCTGGCCAGCTATACCAGGCAAAATCGGGATGCCAAAGCGTTTGCCAGCATGGTAGCGCAATATACCGATATCACCTGCCTCACGGAAGAACTTGTGCACACGCTGATCGAAAAGGTAGTCGTACACGAAAAGGAAGTCATTGACGGCGAAACGGTGATGCGTATAGATATTTACTATCGCTTCATCGGGAAGGTTGGTAATGAAAACGGCGAGGCGCTCAAAACACAAAAAATGCGCTGGAACACCAAAGCATTGGCTCCCAGCGCGTAAACAAAATTGGTGTGCGCAATAAAGATAACGCCCCAGCGTTCCCTCTCGCTGTGCTATGGAATCAGCCCGCGCTGCGGTAAGCCTCGATCACGTCGGACCGGCGCTGGAGGCGGAGCAGGGCGGTGTCCAATTGCTCCCTGGATTTGACCTGCATGGTGGTGTTGATGGTGCAGGTCTTATTTTTATTCAGCTTCACGGTCAGGGCGGTGAGGGGAATGCCCATATCCTGGATATAATTGGTGATTTCGCCCAGCAGGGAATTGTGGTCGTAGCAGATGATATGGATATTGGCGGTGAAGGTGGCACCTTCCTCCAGGGCCCAGGACACGGGAATGGCCCGTTCCGGCTCGGTGTGCAGGGCGTTGATGCAGTCCGCCTTGTGGACGGTCACGCCCCGGCCCCGGGTGATGTAGCCCACGATATCGTCCCCGGGCACGGGATTGCAGCAGCGGGCGAAGCGCACCAGCATTCCGGACTGGCCGTGAACGTATACGCCGTGGGAGGGCTTGCCCTGGTGCTGGTCGGGGGGCGGGGTCTCGGGCAGGGTGGGCACGGGCTTGGGCGCGGCCACCGCGTCCCGGCGGCTCTTTTCGTCCATCATGCGGGACAGCACGTACACCGCCGCCACGCCGCCGTAGCCAATGGCGCCGTACAGGTCGTCCAGATCCTGGAACATGTATTTGCGCAGGAGGGGCTCGTAGTATTCGGGCTTGGTGTAGTCCGGCAGCTTCACTCCCCGGCGCTTGGCCTCGTGCTCCAGCATTTCCTTGCCGCGGATCACATTTTCCCCCCGCAGCTCCCGCTTGAAGAACTGGCGGATCTTGGCCTTGGCCTGCTGGGTCTTTACGATTTTCAGCCAGTCCATGCTGGGGCCCTTGGAAGAGGAAGAGGTGAGCACCTCCACCCGGTCGCCGGTTTGGAGCTGGGTGTCCAGGGGCACCATCTTGCCGTTGATCTTCGCGCCAACGCAGGAATTGCCCACCTGGGAATGGATGCGGTAGGCAAAGTCCAGGGGTGTGGAGCCCCGCTGCATGGAGATGATGTCGCCCTTGGGGGTAAAGAGGAACACTTCCTCGGAAAACAGGTCGGTTTTCAGGCTGTCGATGAACTCGTGGCTGTCTCGGGTTTCGCTTTGCCAATCCAGGATCTGCCGCAGCCAGTACAGCTTATCGTCCAGGCCGCTGTCCTTTTTGCCGCCTTCCTTATAGCGCCAATGGGCGGCGATGCCGTATTCCGCCACCCGGTGCATTTCCCAGGTGCGGATCTGGATTTCAAAGGGGAAGGGGATGCGCCGGCCGCCCACCACCGTGGTGTGGAGGGACTGGTACATGTTGGCCTTGGGCACGGAAATGTA
The DNA here is from genome assembly GCA_946626395.1 of uncultured Clostridia bacterium. GTDB lineage: Bacteria > Bacillota > Clostridia > Christensenellales > Aristaeellaceae > RUG563. Next base: position 27,193 of record CAMOUF010000301.1, on the reverse strand, counting down.
ATCCTTGAACCGGCCGGGCACCTGGTTCCACAGGGTATGGGCGATGCCCAGCACGGTGTAGCATTCCGGGATGGTGTCCACGATCACGCGAATGGCGATCAGGTCAAAAATCTGGTCAAAGGGCTTGTTCTGGATCACCATTTTCCGGTAAATGGAATACAGGTGCTTGGGCCGTCCGTCGATGTCGTAATGCAGGCCCTGTTCGTCCAGCTTCTGGGACAGCTCGGAAATCACCAGCTTGATGTTTTCCTCCCGCTCGGCCCGCTTCATGCCCACCTTCTGCGCCACGTTCTGGTAGCCCTCCGGGTCCAGGTAGCGCAGGGACAGATCCTCCAATTCCTGCTTGATGCCGTACACGCCCAGCCGGTGGGCCAGGGGCGCGTAAATATCCAGGGTTTCCCGAGCGATGGCCACCTGCCGGTCCGGCTCCTTGTATTTGAGGGTGCGCATATTGTGGAGCCGGTCGGCCAGCTTGATCAGCACCACCCGGATATCCTTGCTCATAGCCAGGATCATTTTGCGCAGGGATTCCGCCTGCTGCTCCTCCCGGTCGGCAAAGTTCAATTTGCTTAATTTCGTCACGCCGTCCACCAGCCTGGCTACTTCTTCTCCGAAGCCGTCCTGGATGGTTTGCACGGTCACGTCGGGAATGTCCTCCACCGTGTCGTGAAGGAAGGCGGCGGCAATGGTGGGCGGGTCGATCATCAGCTCGGTGATGATGCTGGCCACGTACAGGGGATGAACGATGTAGGGCTCGCCGCTTTTCCGGGTCTGGTTCTTATGGGCGTCCGCCGCGAAATCATACGCCTTCCGGACCAGCGCCACGCCGGTTCCGTCGGGATCGACCTTCTTTACCCGCGTCAGAATTTCTTCCAAAGTCAATGGATCATAGGCAGTATATGCCATCGTTCTCCTCCTTTTCCCGCCGGGCCATTCCTGCTCAAGCCGGGCATTTTTTTCGTCAATGATGGGTCAATAACCGTTGGTGATATCAAACTGTCTGTTGCCTGATTTCCCGGCCCTTCCTGAACAGTGCGCTTTCCTCGGGCCCTCTCTTTTGCATGGGCAAAAGCGCAACCCGGAAGGGGGAGAGGGTCATGTGGATCAGGCCGATCTCATCCAGCACCCGAAGGGCAAAGGCCCCTTGGGCCGGGGTCAGGCCGCAGGCTGCGGCAAAGGCGTACAGGTCCGGGAAATTGTTTTTTGTCAGGATCACATAAACGCGCCGCAGGCTGTCCTTGTCCGTAAAGCATTGGGCAAGCAGCCGCTTTAGCGCCGGACTGTCCGGCAGCGCGGCCACCTGTACCCGGGGGCAGGCGGCGCGAAAGGCCGCCGCTTCGCCCATGTCCCCGTCGCACAGCAGCACCCGCCGAAAGGGAGCACGCACGCTGTCCGGGCTGCCATAGAGCAGCACAGCGGAAAAGGCCCGGGGATCGTCGGCGGTGCGCAGGCAGAAATCAGCTTCCGGATAGCGCCCAAGCAGGGCAAGGGCCGTTTCCCGGCATCGGCAAAGCAGCAGCGTGCCCTGGCTGGATTGCATCCAATCGTCGGCGAGCTCCATCGCCGCTGCCTCCGCTTTTTCGCCGCCCGGAGCGTCCGAAAACAGGGACAGGGCCTCCCGCGTTGGGTCCTCCGGCAGGGTTTCCGGCTCCATGCGCAGGCCGTATATCCGGCATTCCGCGCTGACCTTGCCCCGGAATTCATTCAGGGTGGGGGAGAAAGCCAGAGAAAAATGGCTGGCAGTCTGCCCGGCCCAGTCGCCCCCGCCAAAGAAAATGCCGTCCCGCAGAGCGCTGCCCTGCTGGAAGGAGCATTTCAGATGCCGCCCCTCCGCGCCTACCGCCCGCAGGGACAGAGCCTGCACATTCCTGCACAGGAACCGGGGCGCGGGATTGCCCATGCCGAAGGGTTCCAGCCGGGAGAGCCAGGCGACGGTTTCCTCGGTGACCTGGGATAAAGCCAGCTCCCCGTCGCAGGGAATGGAGGGAATGACGGGCCTGCCCCCGGTTTGCTCCCCGACGGCAAGGGACAGGCGTCGGGAAAATTCCTCCAAATGCTCGGTCCGCAGGGTCAGCCCGGCAGCCTGCTTATGGCCGCCAAAGCGCAGGAACAGATCGGCACACTGGCTGAGAGCCTGATGAATATCAATATCCCCGGCGCTGCGGGCGCTGCCCACGCTCATTTCCCCATCCACGGCCAGGGCCACCGTGGGGCAGGCGTACTGCTCCGCCAGCTTGCCCGCGGCCAGTCCCACCACGCCGCTGTTCCAGCCCTCGCCCCACACCACAATGGCCTTAGTATCCACCAGGTCCATCTTTGCGGCTTGGGCCTGGGCCTCTGTGAGCACGTTGTTTTCCTGACTGCGGCGGTCCTGGTTCAGCCCTTCCATTTTCAGGGCCAGCTCCTCCGCCTGCGCCGGGTCCCGGGTCAAAAGCATGTTCAGAGCGGTGCGGGCGGATTCCATCCGGCCGCAGGCGTTCATCCGGGGGGCGATTTGGAAAGCCACCTGATCGCTGGTTACAGGGCCCGCAAGCCCCGCTCGCTTCATCAGCGCCCGGAGGCCGGGGCGCTTGGTTTCTCCCAACCTTTGCAGGCCCAGGGAAACGATGACCCTGTTTTCCCAAAGCAGCGGCACCATATCCGCCACGGTGGCCATGGCGGCCAGATCAATCAAAGGAAAGGCATCCTCCCCCGCCAGGGCCAGCGCCAGCTTCCAGGCCACCCCCGCCCCGCACAGGGAGGGAAAGGGATATTCCCCCAGCAGGGGAGAAATCACCGCGTCGGCAGGAGGCAGAGCCTCTGGCAGGTGACGGTGATGGTCGGTGACGACGACCGTCATGCCCAGTTCCTTGGCCCGCTTGACTTCCTCCACGCTGGTGATGCCGCAGTCCACCGTGATGAGCAAATCCGCTTCTTTTGCCAGGGTTTCCACTGCCGGGATGTTCAGGCCATAGCCCTCCTGGTGCCGGTCGGGCAGGTACACCTGCCGCTCCATGCCCAGCATGCCTAACGCTTCCCACAGAATGGCGGAGGCGGACACGCCGTCCACGTCATAATCCCCGTAAATCACGGCCCGCTTTCCCGCGGCGGCAGCCTCCCGAATCAGGGCCGCGGCCTGGCTTAACTGGTGCAGCTTTTCGGGAGAAAGCAGCTGGCGGGCGTCGGGATGGAGAAACTGCCGGGCGGCTTCTTCGCTTTCTACGCCCCGGGCCCACAGCAGGCGGCACAGCCAGTCCGGCAGTCCGGGAAACAGCGGCCCCGTCCGGGCCAGGGGCGTGAGGGACAAACGCAGCATGAAAGCTCCTTTCGGGGGAAATAAAAAGGGAGAGGGAGGAGGGAGGAGTTAGGAGTTAATAGATTCAAAAAAGGATGCAGGCAAATAGGCAATAGGCAAATAGGCAATAGGGGAGGGGCTTGCGGGGTTCGGAAAACAGGGCAGGTGGCTTTTGGGGCCTGCGCTCTGCTTCCGGCTTCCATAGCGGTGTAAAAAAAGATAAAAAGGGGGTGCCGATTATGCGTCGGCACCCGAAAAGATGGAATTACTTGGTTTTGCCAAACAAGGCGGGCTTGTTGGAGATGGCGGTGAAGCACAGCTGGAAGGCACGCATCGCCAGGGTCGCGATGGCGCTGGCCACTACCATGGCGCTGAGAGCATAGCCCACATTGCGGCAGAAGGGGAAAATCATCATGATCACGGACAGGCACAGGGCGGCCCCATGAGCGATCCACACGTTCTTGGCGGCGATCTTCATGCCTACCTTGGTGGCGGACTTGGGAGCAGCGCCTTCCGCAATCTGCTTGCTGATGGCGTCGGTACGGGTCACGGCGGTGTAGATCGCCAGCAGGATGCCCAGCAGGATCGCCACCAGGGAAGCGGTGTTCAGCATGACAGCGGAGGGAATGACCACGGCGGCCACGAAGAACATGCCCAGGATCACGGTGCACAGCACAGCCAGGAAGGCGGACACGCCGGTGAGCTTGCCAAGGACCACCAGATAAACCAGGGCGCAAACCAGCAGAGCGGCGCACAGGATCAGCACCACCTTGAGCACAGTGGCAGAGGAAGCCGCCACGGTGCCGGTGCCATTCTGGTTCAGGCCGGCCTTCACGGCGCCGTAGTTCATCAGGAAAGCATAGTTAGTGGCGGCAGTGTAAGCGGAATCATTGGTGCCCATGCTGGCGGTGATCTTATTGCCGTCCACGGAGGCAAAGCTGCTGACGCTGGCGCCGTCGCAGTTCACGGTCAGGTAAGTGGGGTTGGCTTCCTGGAGCTTCTTCACACCTTCGTTGTTCACATCAAATTCGATGGTCACGGTGTAGGTGGAGGAGGTGCTGCTCAGGCGGGAAGCGCTGACCCGGGCGGTCTTGATATCGCTTTCGGTCAGGATCACATTGCCGGTGGAATCGGCAAATTCAAAATGACCCTTCGCGGTGACCACGCTCAGCTTGCTGTTTTTCAGGGTGGCATCCATGTTCCGGGTTTCCACGCGCAGCATATCGCCGTTCAGGGCCACGGTGGCGTCGCTTTCGCTCAGACGGTTCAGCCGCTCTTTGACGGTTTTGATCACGTCCTGGGCTGTGGCGCCTTCATCCAGGGTGAAGGTATAATCGGTATAGGTGCCGCCGCCCAGAGCTTTGCTCAGGGGCAGGGAGGCGGGCCAATTCTGGCTGCTCACGGGCACCCAGGGCAGCAGGACGGTCACGCCTTCCGAATCCAGAGCCATCCCGTTTACAGACAGGCAAGCGGCGAATACAGTCAGCGCAAGCAGCACCACCAGGCAAATCATGCCCTTGGCGCTGGAAGTGATCGGTTTACGGGTAGATTTGGTAGCCATAATGAATCTCTTCCTCTCGTTGTAAGTTCCTGATTTGAACGCTTACGCGTTTCCATTCAAAAGGTAGACTAACATATTATACTCACATCTGCCTTTCCCGTCAAGCCAAATCGCCGGGAGAAAAGAAAGTTTTGTGGGCGGCGGGGAGCGCTTACGTCCATGCCTCATCCCACAGGCGGCGCTTCCGGTCCAGCATTTCGTCCACCCGCTCCATATATTGGGAAATCTCGCTCACGTTGGGAGCCCGCTCGATGCGGCCTTTTGCGGGGTCCACCCGCTTGCTGATGGCTCCCGCGCCCACGGCCATCACATGGCCCGTTTCCTCCATCATATCTACATTATAAATGCATGCGTGGCCCGGCAGGGCGTAGCCCACGTTTTCCAGGTTGCCCGCCTGGTGCTTCTGCCGGTAGAGATAATAGGGGGTCATGCCCCGCTGGGCGGCTTCCCGCCGTCCCGCGTCCACCATTTGGGCCACCATGGCTCCGTCGGGCAGCGAGGCTTCCCACAGGTGCAGAAGGCTGCTGCGCTTGATGGACAGGGTGTGCACCGTCAGGCTTTCGGGGGAAAGGCCTCGGCTCCATGCCAGGGTCTGCAAAAACATTTCCAGGTTTTCTCCCGGCAGCCCGGCGATCAAATCCATATTGATGTGATGGAAGCCCTTTTGCCGGGCCAGGGCATAGGCGGCCTCGGTCTGGGCAGTCGTGTGGCGGCGGCCGATGCGGGAAAGGGTTTCGTCGTGCATGGTCTGAGGATTGATGGAAATGCGGGTGGCCCCGTGGGCGCGGATCACGCTGAGCTTTTCTTCGTCAATGGTGTCCGGGCGGCCCGCCTCCACGGTCACCTCCTGGGCCCGGTCGATCAAGGGGCGGCAGGCGGCAAGCACCCGGTCCAGCATGGAGGCGGACAGGCTGGTGGGCGTGCCCCCGCCCATATAAAAGGCCCGGGGCCGCAGCCCCTTTTCCTGGATCAATTGCAGCGTGCCCTCGATTTCCCGGGTCAGGGCGTCCACGTAGGGAGGCAATTGCTTGCCCTTGCCCACCTCACCGCTTAAAAAGGAGCAGTAGGCGCACCGGCTGACGCAGAAGGGAATGCCCACGTACAGGTCGATTTCGTCAGGGGCGGGCAGGGTCAGATCCCGCTGCACGGCCACGATATCCTGGAGCAGCTGGGCCTTTTCCGGCTGGATATCGAAGGTGAGCCGGGCTTCCTCCACCGCTTCTTCCAATGTCAGCCCCCGGCCCATGCCTTCGTATAGAAGCCGGGTGGGCCGGATACCGGTGAGGGACCCCCAGGGCGGGTTCATCCCCGTGGTCTGCTTCATCACGTCGTACAGGGTTTGCTTGATCAGCCGCTTGTGATAGCGCTTTTCCAAAAGAGGGTCGGGGCTGATAGTCGCTTGCCGCTCTGACGCGCCTGAGGCGGCCCCGGTCATTTCCACGCGGCAGCGGCGCGTGCCGTTTTCTTCTGTTTCCGTGTGGGTGATCGAGGTGTCCCCGCCCGGCTCGTTGATTCTGAACTGGGCCCCGCCCCAGAAAATGCGCGCTACGTCCGCCAGGTCATTGGCGAATTGGGGGGTGGGAGTGAATAAGGAAATGATCTGCATATGCTTATCCCGCCTTGTAAGAATCGTTTGAAAAAGGGAGCCCGGCGCCCCGAACCGCTTACCGATAGCGCTCCCGTTCCGCCTGCAGGGTGGTGGCGGGGCCATGGCCGGGGCACACGATGTAATTTTTCTCCAGCTTGAACAGGCGGCGAATGGAGTGGATTTCCTCCATCTGGTCGCCCCCGGGCAGGTCGGTGCGGCCAAAGCCGTTCTGAAACAGGGTGTCGCCGGTAAAGAGGGCGTCGCCGATGATATAGCCCACGCTGCCCAGGGTGTGGCCCGGCAGGTGCAGCACCTGAATGTCCAGCCCTGCCAAATGCAGAGAATCTCCTTCCCGAACGTAATTCGTGGCGGCGGGCCGGGGGGCGTCGTCCCCGATCATGGTGCCTGCGCTCCATACCGGGTCCAGCAGCATCACGTCGTCGGAGGGATGCAGATAAATGGGTGCGTCGGCAAAGGCGGATAAAGCCCCTGTGTGGTCAAAATGGCCGTGGGTCAAAAGCACCGCCGCTACTTTCTTTCCGTCCAGGGCTTTGAGGATCTTTTTCCCTTCGGCGGCGGGGTCGATGAGCAGAGCTTCCTCCGCCCCTTCGTTATATACGATATAGCAGTTGGTCTGCACCGGGCCTAAAACCAGGGTGTCGATTTTCATGGAGAGCTCCTTTGCGCTTGTGTTAAAAGGTTTTCCTGCTGTCCAGCAGGATGGTGACAGGGCCGTCGTTGATCAGATGTACCATCATATGGGTGCGGAACACGCCGTTTTCCACTATCACCCCGGCTTTTCGCATTTCCTCGCAGCAATATTCATAGAGTTTGTTGGCCTGCTCCGGGGCCTCCGCCTGGGTAAAGCCGGGCCGGTTCTGGCCCCGGGCGTCCCCAAGCAGGGTAAACTGGCTCACTGCCAGGACCCCGCCCCCCACGTCCTGAACGCTTAAATTCATCTTGTCGTTTTCGTCCTCAAAGATGCGCAGCTTCACGATTTTTCCCGCCATGTACTTTGCGTCCTTCTCCGTGTCGCCCGCTTCCACGCCGATCAGTGCCAGCAGGCCCTTGCCCACCCGGCCCGTTTCCCGGCCCTCTACGGTTACATAGGCTTCCGATACTCTCTGAACCACACAGCGCATGGCGATCCTGCTCCTTTGTTATCGCTTATTTATGGGGATACCGTTTTCCCCGTGATCTTGAAAAGCTGATCCTTCCATCCTGATCCACCCTTTCCGAGGGGACCCTAAAACATTTAAGAAATGGAATTTCTACCCATTCAGCTTTCTCGGAAGGGGGCTGGGGAAACTATCTCTCTCCCAGAACAGCTTCCGCCACCCGGACGCCGTCCACGGCGGCGCTCATGATGCCCCCGGCGTAGCCTGCGCCCTCGCCGCAGGGGTAGAGCCCGGCAATATTGCTTTCATAGCGGCTGTCCCGCAGCATCCGTACCGGGCAGGAGGAGCGGCTTTCCACTGCCGTGAGCACCGCGTCGGGCAGGGCGAAGCCTTTGAGCTGCCGGTCAAAGGCCCGAATGGCGGCCTGAATGCCCTGGTATGCGAAGGCGGGCAGCACCGCTCTTAAATCCGCCGGGGTCACGCCGGGCCGGTAGGTGGGCTGCACAGCGCCCAATTCCTTTGTTTCCCGGTTGGCCAATACATCGCCGCACAACTGCACCGGGGCGAAATATCCTCCGCCCCCCGCCCGGAAGGCCCGCTCCTCCCAGACCCGCTGCAGGGCGTAGCCCGCCAGGGGATGATCGTCCCCAAAGTCCTCGGGCCGTACGTCCACCAGCAGGGCCGCGTTGGCGTTCTGCCCGTCCCGGGCAAAGGGGCTCATGCCGTTGACGCACACCCCGCCCACCCGGCTGGCTGCCGGAGCCACGATGCCGCCGGGGCACATGCAGAAGGTGTAGGCCCCCCGCCCGTCGGGCAGGCGGGGGGATAAATGATACTCCGCCGCGCCCAGGGCGGGATGGGCGGCAAAGCGCCCGTATTGGCTTTGATTGATCAGGGCCTGGGGATGCTCGATCCGCGCCCCGACCGAGAAGGGCTTCTGGACCATGTTGGCCCCTGCCTGAAACAGCATTTGCTGGGTGTCGGCGGCGCTGTGGCCGATGGCGACGATCACCGCGTCGGCGGCGATTTCGCCCACGCCTTTTTCGTCCGTGTATTCCACCGCCTCCACCTGCCCCGCCCGGATACGAAGACCCGTCAGCCGCGTGGAAAAGCGCACCTCCCCGCCCAAGGAGAGGATTTCCTCCCGGATGGCCGCCACAACCTTTGGCAGCCGGTCCGTGCCGATATGGGGCCGGGCCTGGTACAGGATTTCCGCCGGGGCCCCATGATCGTATAATTCCTTGAGCACTGCGCCGCAGCGCCTGTCCTTGATGCCGGTGGTCAGCTTGCCGTCGGAAAAGGCCCCGGCCCCGCCTTCGCCGAATTGAATATTGCTTTCCGGGTCCAGGTCGCCCAATAAGGCAAAGCGGTCCGTGGTCTGCTTGCGTCTGTCCACCCGTTCCCCGCGCTCCAGCACGATGGGCTTTCGGCCTGCCCGGGCCAGCGCCAGGGCCGCGAACAGCCCCCCGGGGCCAAAACCCACCACCACCGGCCGGGGGCCTGAACAGGGGGCGGGGGAAATGTGGAGTCCCGTAGGCGCGTCCACCTTCTGGGCCGTGCCGGGCTTTAAGGATTTCAAGAGGCCGTCCTCATTTTTGAGGGCCACGTCCACGGACACAACAAAGTGTACGTCCCCCTTATCCCGGGCGTCCACGCTTTTTTTGCTCACGCGCCAGGAGGTGACCGCGCTTTTGTCCGCCCTGAGCTTTTTCAGCGCCTGGGCAAGCGCCGTTTCGTCCCCCGCGCCCAGGGGCAGCTTGATATTGCTGATCCGCAGCATGGGCCCGCCTCGCTTCCTTCGTTCAATGGGGCAATTATAGCATGGTTTTTCATTTTATTCAATGAGGAGAGCGGTGAGAGACTTTTCTGAGCGCATTCAGTCGCCAGGCAATAGGCATTAGGCAATAGGCGAAAGAGTGCAGAGTACAGAGAATATAGCGCACAAAAGGAACGAATGCAGACTTGGAACGCCAAAAATATCTGAACCCTGAACACTCGTTCTATTGCCTAATGCCTATTGCCTAACCACTTGAAGTTTTCTTGAAACAACGAAACAACTCCGCTTCTTCTTGACGCTCTCCCCGGCTACATAGTATAATCAAGGCGACAAATGAATAGCCGGTGTATCTGCGCAGCAATGCGCGGCGGCGGGAAAAAGGGCGGCTGCCAGCTTTTCTTCCCTGCCGTCATGGGAACGCGGATGAGATTTCCGGGCTATCCCAGTAACCGTGAAGCGGACGAACGCGCGGGGATGCCACTGCGGGCGGGGGACAAACAAGAAGTTTCAGCCTGTGGGAAGGTGCGCAAGTAGGATGAGGCCAAGCCGGGAGACCTGTTTACATCGAAAGTGGCCCCTGGGGATGGGAAACGCTATGGTATCGGCTGGAAACAGCCGGTTTGATTGGTGTTCCTCTGGGGAGGGACGGCCTAAAGCCGCCCTCGCTTGTTCATTTGATTCATATTCTTAATGGAGGAACGATCCATGACCAGAAAAACACTCTCTCTGGCGCTGGCCCTTGTGCTGGCGCTTTCCCTTTGCGGCGCTGCGGCGGAAAGCAATGCCGTGACCCTGACGGATATGATGGGCCGGGAAATCACCCTGAACGGCCCCGCCACCCGGGTGGTGGCCCTGACGGCGGCGGACTGCGAAATCCTGTGCGCCCTGGGCTGCGAGGACGCCCTGGTGGGCCGCGGCGAATACTGCGATTATCCCGCCTCCGTGCTGGATAAGCCCGCCGTGCAGTCCGGCTATGAAACCAACATTGAAGAAATCATCGCCCTCCAGCCCCAGGTGGTGCTGATGGGCACCATGGCCCAGACCGCCGAGCAGGTGGAGGCCCTGGCCCAGGCGGGCATTCAGGTTGTGGTCAGCGATGCCCAGAACATCGAAGGCGTATATACCGCCATCCGCCTGATCGGCGCGATCATGGGAAAGAATACCGAAGCGGAAGCCATGGTGGCTGATCTGGAAAACGCCTTTGCCGCTATCCAAAGCAAGAGCGAAGCCACCGGCAAGACCGTTTATTTTGAAGTGTCCCCCCTGCAATGGGGCCTGTGGGCCGCGGGCAAGGGCACCTTTATGGATGAGCTGGCGGCCATGTGCGGCCTGACCAACGCCTTTGCCGACGTGGACGGCTGGGGCGCCATCTCCGAAGAACAGGTGCTGGCCCGGGATCCGGACTACATCGTGACCATCACCATGTATTACGGCGAAGGCCCCACCCCCGTGGAGGAAATCAAGGGCCGCGCAGGCTGGGAAAACCTGAAGGCCGTGGTGAACGATCAGATTCTCAACGCTGATTCCAACGAAATCTCCCGGCCCGGCCCCCGGCTCAAGGACGCCGCCCAGACCCTGTACGATTTCGTGTACGGAGCGGAAGAAGAGATTCCCGCGGCGTAAATCATCGGGAAGGCAGGCAGCGGCCTTCCTTTTTTTGTGCGCTTTTTTAGTTTGCGATTGAATCCTTGCGCTTCTTTCAGCTTTGCATGATTTGCATAGATTTGAACCAGATTTCCATTGATTATAAGTAAATATTCTTATATAATATGGTCAGAAAACAGTCAGGTGATAGGGGTTCGGCCTGCGGGCAGTTTATTTGCACATTGGCATATGGATCATTTTACCGTATCGGGAAGGAGGCAGAAAGCGTCCGCAGGCGTTCTCTTTCCGGACTGCGCGTTGAAAAAAAGAACAAACTGAAAGGAGAATGGAACATGAGTAAGATGCTGTGTCTGGTTTTAGCCGCTGTCATGGCGCTGACCGCCCTGGTCCCGGCGCTGGCGGAAAACACGGAAGCCCCACGCGCCTATTTCCCCTATCCGGCGGAGCTGGAAAACCTGCCGGACGAGTTCAGTCTGCCTGATCTGTTTACTTTCTTTGACGCCTCCGCCGATCCCGACGGCACCGGCCGGGTGGAAACCCCGGAGCAGTGGGAAGCCCGCCGGGATGAACTCAAGGATATGCTGAAATATTATCTCTACGGCAGCCGGATGGACCCCCTGAAAACAGACACCACCGTCACCGCCGTGCGGGAAAACTACGCCTACAACTGGGCGGAAGGCATCATGGGCCAGGCTGGCTTCTTCGGCTACAGCGTGCTGCCCAACCTGCCTGAGGGCGCTGTGACCTATACCGCCATGGATTTCAGCCGTTGGGGCATGGGCATGGTATACGCCAATTTTGCCCCGGACGAAACCTTCGTCTACCACGGGGATGGCTTCCAGATGCCCGGTGAACTCAAGCCCTGGGCGGAAGGCGACACTTGGGCGGAGCACGCCGACGCCGTCACCCAGGTCACCCTGCCCACCGTCACCGTGGAAATGACCATTCGGGACACCAACCCGGACAACGCCGCCTGGGTGTCCGAGGAAGGCAAGACCGAGGGGATCAAGGCCACCTTCGATATCCGCTTCCCCCAGGAAGCGCCCGAGGTGGACGGCCAGGTGCGTGAAGCCCACAGCAGCGTGAACGGCCGGGGCTATCCCGTGGTGGTGGGCATCGGCTCCCTGTCCGAGGCCCAGATCGTGACGCTGAACAACAACGGCTATGTTTTCGTGGCGGCCAGCAATTCCGCCGATCCGGACAACGGCCAGCTCAGCGTGTACGAAAAGCTGTACCCGCCCCAGGACCCCATCGTGTATAACGACAACACCATCAAGAATGATTACGCCGTGGACAGCGGCGACCTGATGCACTCCGGCTGGTTTGCCAGCCGCGCCCTGGACGCCCTGGAAAACTATATGCTTTTGAGCGACGAGGAAAAGGCCGCCCTGAATCCCAACGTGCTGATCCCCGACGTGGACGTGTACGCCTCCGCCATCACCGGCTGCTCCAACAACGGCAAGCGCGCCATGGTGGGCGGCGTGTTCGACACCGGCGACAACGGCGACACCCGCTTTGACATCATCGTGCCCAGCGATCCCGGCGGGGCCGGCGCCAGCGGCTACCGGTACGCCACCGAAGGCCAGCTGTTCAGCTATGAGCCGCCCATGGCCAGCGGCGTGGTGCATAACTTCCCCTACGGTCTCAACGAAACCACCCAGCGCGCCATTCAGAACACCGGCGAGGATCACTGGTTCTGCGACCGGGCCCAGATCCTGACCGTGCGGCCCGACCTGGCCGACAACATGCCCATCGACGCCCACTCCTTGATCGCCGCTTTTGCCACGCCCAAGGAAAACCATTACTTCCTGGTGTGGACCGGCGAGGGCCAGGACGCCTGGCTGAACACCCCCGCCACCGTGCTCAACACCTGGGCGGCCAGGGAAGCCTATGAATTCCTGGGCCAGGGCGACAATATCGCCGTGATCGTGCGGGACCAGGCCCACGCCAATCAGGACAGGGATATCGCCGATCTGATCGGCCTGATGGATCATCTGTACTACGGCGCGGATAAGATCGTGCGCAAGTATCACCCCACCCTGGCCAATGCGGGCGGCCTGGTGGCCGCCGACGGCAACGGCACCATCATGCCCGACAAGGCCTATGATTCCATCGCCCAGATGGAGCGCAATCCCTTCTATATCCCCAGCACCTATCTGAACTGGAGCCGCCCTGACAAGCATGTGCTGTGGACGGAATCCAACTCCGTCACCGAGGGCGTGCCCATGACCTTCGCCTTCCACACCGACGCCAAGAAGGTGGAGCTGCTGCTCACTGACGGGGAAACCAAGCTGGAAGCCGACGCGGTGGACGGCGTGGCTGAAATTTCCATCACCGCCGAGCAGGCCAAGGCGGGCCGCTACATGGCCACCGCCGTGGGCGATAAAGACGCTAAGAGCATCGAAATCTGCGGCTGGACCCTGAACGACGCTCTGCGCCATGCCATTTCCGACAACAGTGCCCTGGGCCATGACGCGGGCAGCGGCATCTGCTTTACCACGCCGCTGGTCAACTACAACAGCGCCGACGATCCGGTGCTGCTGTACCTGGATGGGGAGAGCGTGCCCACTGACCTGTACGACTATGACAACAAGATCTATCTGCCGGACGGCGAAGCGGTGCCCCAGAGCGGCTATCTGCAGCCCTACGGCGCGACCCTGACCCTGTACCCCGACACCATGGGCTATAAAGTGCCTATGGGCGGCAAGACGGTGTTCTCCATCCGCAACGCCAAGATCGAAGCCCTGCAGGGCTTTGTGATTGCCATGGATGTGGAGCTGGAGAAGTATGATCCCGCTCAGGGCCGCATGCGCTTTAAGACCACCTACAACACCCTCTCCACCCAGACCCCCGTTTGGGAGCCGGAAATGCGCCAGAATACCCCCAAGCTGGGCCTGCCCAAGGACGAGGAACGCTGGCCCATCCTGGGCAACTGGGCAACCGACTTTGACGAGCAGGGCAATCTGAAGCCCCTGGATGAAATCCGTCCGCTGTTTACCGCGCCGAAAGACCCGGCTTACAAGGCGGAAATCACCCTGGCCTCCTCCGATGCCAACGGCTTCACCATCGCCTTCAGCGCCCCTGTGAACCCCAATGATTTCGGCCTGGCCGTGAACACCGTGTCCGGCTATACCTACACTTGGGCCGAGGATCATCAGTCCGTAACCGTTGCCTATGACGCCCCCGTGGAGGCCGGAACCCAGGTCACTGTGTTCGTGTTCCGCTCCGTGGACGCGGAAGGCAATATGCTGGACGGTCCCGTGGCCCTCACCGCCGAAGCCAAGTAACAACCCTCCATTAGAAACAGCCTCTATGCTCATTGAATCTGGTTGTCTTTGCCGCCGATGCTCCGGGACCGGCGGCATTTTTGATGTTATAATTATCAGGCAAATTTTATGCCGAATGATGCAGGAATACGGAGCCTGATGGCGAATTTCATTATATTATGCTTTTTTGTTTTGCGAGTGGAAGAGTGACCCTCTCCCTTTCCCTCATCCAAGCGGCCCGCCGCAGAAAAGGAGACCATCGCGATGACGATTACCGTGTGCATCGGTTCTTCCTGCCACATCAAGGGCTCCCGATTCGTGCTGGAGGAATTGCAGGCCCAGATCGGCAAGCATCAGCTGGAAGAAAAAATCCATATGACCGGCGCGTTCTGCCTGGGCCAATGCCAAAAGGGCGTTTGCGTCCAGGTGGACGGCGAGCTTTTTTCCGTTGCCCCGGATACGGCGGCTGATTTCTTTGAGCACAGCGTGCTGCCCCGGCTAATGTGAGAGCGTGCTTTTCACTCCCGGGGCAAATGATTTTACAAAAAAACTGTACAGGGAGAATGCGGTATGCGGAAATTTGACACCAAGGTTCAGTATTTAAAATACAAGGTGCTGCGGGAAGTGGCCCGCCATGCCTGGAACGATACCCTGCTGGAGCATGTGATGGACATTCCCAAGGACATCGTGCCCGGAAAGATCCCCACTATGCGCTGCTGCGTCTACAAGGAACGGGCCATTCTGGCGGAACGGGTGAAGCTGGCGATGGGGGGCACCGCCGATCAGCCCCATGTGATCCAGGTCATTGATATCGCATGCGACGACTGCCCCGCCTCCGGCTACGACGTGACGGATTCCTGCCGGGGCTGCCTGGCCCACCGGTGTGAGGACGCCTGCCGCAGAGGCGCTATTTCCTTTGACCACAACCACGTGGCCCATATCGACAAAAGCAAGTGTGTGGAGTGCGGCCAGTGCGCCAAGGTGTGCCCTTACAGCGCCATCGTGAACCGCAAGCGGCCCTGCCAGAACGCCTGCAAAATCAAGGCCATTTCCATCAACGAAGACGACGCCGCCAAGATCGACTACGACAAGTGTATTTCCTGCGGGGCCTGCGTGTACCAGTGCCCCTTCGGCGCGATCCAGGATAAGAGCTATATCCTGAACGTGATCGACCTGCTGAAAAAGAGTGAAAACAATACCAAGTACAAGGTATACGCCCTGGTGGCTCCCGCCATCGGCAGTCAGCTCACCTACGCCAAGCTGGGCCAGGTGGTGTCCGGCATCAAGGAGCTGGGCTTTATCGGCGTGGTGGAGGCCGCTTTGGGAGCCGATCTGGTGGCCTGGGCCGAGGGCCGGGAGCTGGCGGAAAAGGGCCTGCTCACCTCCTCCTGCTGCCCGGCCTTTGTGTCCTACATCAAAAACGAATTTCCCAAGCTGGCGCCCCATATTTCCCACAATCTCTCGCCTATGGCCACCATCGCCAAGTATATCAAGGAGCACGAGGAAAACGTCAAAATCGTGTTTATCGGCCCCTGCACGGCGAAAAAGGCCGAGGTGCAGCTGGAAACCGTTCAGCCCTATGTGGACGCGGCCATTACCTTTGAAGAACTGCAGGCCCTGTTTGACAGCCGGGAAATGGATATCACCACCCTGCCCGAGGATGTGCTGGACAACGCCAGCTACTTTGGCCGCATCTTCGCCCGCTCCGGCGGCCTGGCGGACGCCGTGACCCAAAGCCTGAAGGAACAGAATATTACCGATTTTCAGCTCAAGCCCATTTCCTGCGACGGCATCGAGGAATGCCGCATGGCCCTGCTGAAAATGAACCGGGGCGTGCTGGACGCCAACTTTGTGGAGGGCATGGCCTGCGTGAACGGTTGCATCGGCGGCGCGGGCAACCTGACCCACGGCGAAAAGAATAAGGCCGAGGGGGACAAGTACGGCCGGGAAGCCATGGAAAAAACCATCGCCGCGGCCATCTCCATGCTGCCTAAGTAAAAAACGGACCGGGAAACGAGGGGGATTCCCCGGAATAACGAGAAAAGGAAGAAAAGAACATGTGGGTTTGTCAGCGCTGTCAATATCAGAATCAGGATACCGCCGCGGTTTGCGTTTCCTGCGGCACGGCCCGCTCCGTGCGGCGGTTTGGCTCCTCGCCCCAAACGGCTGCCCCGGCCCCGGCTGCTGTCCAGCGTCCCGCCGCGGCCACCGCCCCGGCTCCCCGGGTCACGCCTTCCCAGTCCTCCTCTCCCGCCCCGGCGTCCGGCACTGATCCCCGGGCCGCCGCCCGCACCGCTTATCAGCCGCCCCAGGAGCAGCCGGAGGAGGAGTATGAATACGAAGACGAGGACGAATACGAATACGACCGTCCGGGACGCGGCGGCTCCGTGTTCGGGAAAATCGTGGGCGGGCTGCTGATCGTGCTGCTGCCCCTGCTCACGGCGCTGCTGGCCTGGCGGCAGTATGATCTTTTGTCCGCCGCGCTTTTGCCCTTGTATCTGACGGAGAAAGCGCCGGAGTGGCTGCGCTCGGTGTTCTACGGCGCGCTCACCGCCGCAGCGGTGCTTTTGTCCATGCTCCCCGGCCTGTGGACGCTGCTGCTGTCCCGAAAGCCCAGGGGCGGGCATGAAAAAGCATAAGCGGATAGAGCCAAGCATATCGTGGAGCGTTCCCAGGCTCCTCCGTTTTACAGAAAACCAGAATATAAAACCAGCGCGGCTTCCGACGTGGTATCGGAATCCGCGCTGTTTACTAAGAACTCCTCACTCCTAATTCCTAACTCCTCACTCTTTCCCCATTTCCCGGTACAGCCACTGGAAGGAGCAGGCAGGCAGGACAACGGCCTTGGCGTCGGCGGGCTTACCGGAAAGCAGATCGGCGTAGGGGTCGGGGTCGTTGACCCAGGCGATTTGCTGGGCGGTGTCAAAATTGAACAGCGCCAGCAGCTTTTCGCCCTTGTAATACCGGCCGATGCCCAGCACATGATCGTTTCCGGTGTTCAGCAGCCAGGTATCCGCCGCCCCGTCAAAGGCCCGGTGCTGTGCCCGGATTTCCTCCATCCGGCGGATGGCGGCAAAGAGACGGCCTTCGGGGGCATGGGGGTCACGGCGCTTTTTCGCCTTGTCCCAGTCCATGTTTCCCCGGTGCAGATAGCGGCTGTCGTCGGCCTTGAGGGGATCATGGTGATACCCGTTATCGTTTTCCTGGGCGATTTCGTCGCCGCTGTATAATACCGGCACGCCGCTCATGGTGAACATGAAAGCGTGCAGCGTTTCGTCCAGCGTCAGGGCCATGTTCAGGGCGCTGCCGTCCTTCGCTTTCCGGGCGCTTTCCACGCCGCACAGGGAAGCGGTGGTGCCGCAGAGCCGGGCGTCGCCCAGGCGCGGGTCATCATTGTACAATTCGCCCCGGGCCGGGCTGCCGGGCCATTTGCCGGTGAAATAATCGTTCAGGTATTTCTTGTGGGGCACCTGCTGCTGGCCGAACTGGGAAAGGAAATCGTAGTCCAGGCCCCAGCCGATGTCGTCATGGCAGCGCAGGTAATTGAGGAAGGTATATTCCCTGGGCAAAGAGAACACCTGCTCCATCTGGTGGGCCAGCAGCCGCACGTCCCGGGTGGCCACGGTGTGCCAGATGGAGGCCATTGTGGTCACGTTATAGAGCAGATGGCATTCCGGCTTTTCTACGGTGCCAAAGTAGGGGGCCACCTTGCTGGGCTCCATCACCACTTCGCCCAGCAGCAATGTGCCGGGGCACACAATTTCGCACACCATCCGCATCATGCGGATCAGGGTGTGCACCTGGGGCAGATTGCGGCAGGTGGTGCCCAGCGCCTTCCAGATGTAAGGCGTGGCGTCCAGGCGCACGATGTCCACCCCGTGGTTGCACAGGTTCAGCATGTCGTCTGTCATGTCGTTGAACACGGTGGGGTTGGCGTAGTTCAGATCCCACTGATAAGGATAGAAGGTGGTCATCACCACCTTTTTCGCTTCCTCGCACCAGGTAAAGTTTCCCGGCGCGGTGGTGGGAAACACCTGGGGCACCGTCTGCTCGTACCAATTGGGCAAATCCCAGGTGTCATAGAAGAAATACCGGCGCTGATATTCCGGGTCCCCGGCCCGGGCCTTTTTGGCCCATTCGTGGTCCTCGCTGGTGTGGTTCATCACAAAATCCAGGCACACCGCCATGCCCTGCTCATGGCACTTTTCGCTCAGGGCATACAAATCCTCCATGGTGCCCAGCTCGGGCTGCACGCTTCTAAAATCGCTGACGGCGTAGCCCCCGTCACTGCGGCCCTTGGGGCTTTTCAGCAGGGGCATCAGATGCAGGTAATTGACCCCGCATTCCTTGAGATAATTCAGCTTTTTTTCCACGCCCTTGAGGGTGCCCGCGAAGGCGTTCACATACATCTGCATGCCCACCAGATCATGGCCCTTGTACCAATCAGGACGCGTTTCCCGCTCCCGGTCCATGGCCTTGAGGGGTTCGGGCCGCTGCTGCCAGGCGCGGTAGAGCATACCCACGAAATAATCCCACGCCTTCATATCGCTGTGGTATAATTCACAGTACAGCCATTTGAGCTCATCCTCCCGCTTACTGAACCGGCGGGCGAACTCGGCGTTCCATTCAGCGCGCTTCATGCTTCCAGGCCCTCCTGCACTTCTTTCAGGGTGGGCATGGCGGGAATGGCCCCGGGCCGGCTGGTGGTCAGAGAGGCGGCTTTATTGGCAAAACGCACGTAGGCGTTCAGGTCATCGGCGGTCAGGCCGTCCAGCCCGCCGTGCAGGGCGATGCGGCTCAGCAGGGAGCCAAAGAAGGTGTCGCCCGCGCCATTGGTGTCCGCCACCTTGACCTTGAAGCCCGGCGCCTGGCCTTCCAAATCGCCAAGCTGCCACAGGGCCCCTTCCGAACCCAGGGTGACCACGGCCAGCTTCACGCCCATTTCCATCAGCTTCCGGGCCGCCGCCCGGGGGTCCTTCACTCCGCAGAGCAGCATGGTTTCTTCATCGCTGATTTTCACGATATCGCACAGGGGCAGCACCGCCCGCATTTGCAGCATGGCCGCGTCCTCGTTCTGCCACAGCGCCGCCCGGTAGTTGGGGTCGTAGGTGATCAGGGCCCCGTCGCTCTTGGCGGCGGTCACGGTGGAAACGATGGCGTCCCGGCAGGTGGGGTCGGTGAGGCTGACGGAACCGAAATGCAGGATGCCCGTGCCCTTCACGGCCTGAATGGCCTTCTTGGCGTCGATGCGGGGGTCGGCCCCCGGCTTGCGATAGAAGGAAAAGCTGCGTTCGCCTGTGGGGTCCACCGTCACCACGGCCAGGGTGGTGTTGGTGAGGGGCGTCACCTGCAAGCCGTCAATGTTGACGCGCTGGCGGATCAGGGTTTCTTTCAGCATATCGCCAAAAGCGTCCTCCCCGATGCAGCCCACGAATGCCGCGTCCGCCCCCAGCCGGGCCGCCGCCACGGCCACGTTGGCCGGCGCGCCGCCGGGGTTCGCCGCGAAATGGGCAATGCCGTTGCCGTCGATTTGGGTCTGGGTCATGTCTACCAGGATTTCTCCAATAGCGGTGATTCTCACGTTAGCCACCCTTTCTTGTTCTGTCGAATATGAAACGTTTCGTGAATTTCATTCCTTCATTTTCATTATACCATTGATAGTGCATAAAAGCAATGAAAATCTTCGGAAGGAAAAGGTAAAAAGGCAATAGGGAATAGGCAAAAGGCAATAGGGAATAGGGAATAGGCAATAGATAATAAGGGGCGAGAGCGCTGATGAGACAGTCGATTCTTTGGGTCTGCATTGAAAGCGAATGCTATGCTCTCTTCACTCTGAACTCTCCTATTACCTAATGCCTAATACCTATTGCCTAATACCTCATCC
Organism: uncultured Clostridia bacterium; assembly: GCA_946626395.1. Classification (GTDB taxonomy): domain Bacteria; phylum Bacillota; class Clostridia; order Christensenellales; family Aristaeellaceae; genus RUG563. Next base: position 7,120 of record CAMOUF010000301.1, on the reverse strand, counting down.
CTCGATAATTTTTTCTTTTCCTCCCATTTTTTGCAGGAATTTTGGAATGAAACAAGAAATATACTTATTGGTTGATTATGTGCTTTGGAGGGCGAGCTATGAAAATAGAGCCTCCCCGGCGCGCGCCGGATGATGAACAAAAGCTGATCGTGCTGGAAAGCCTGGCCAGCCTGGGGCCGTGTACGGAATTGCAATTGCTGCAGTTCCTGTTCGAGCACGATTTAATGAATTATTTTGAAATGATGTTCGCTTTAAACAGCCTGTGCGACCGGGGCCAGGCCGTCCGCACCAAGAAGCAGGCGGGCTTTTTATACCAGGTCACCGACGCCGGGCGGGAAGCCCTGCAACTGTTTGGCAGCCGGGTGCCAAGAAGCGTGAAAAACCTGCTGGCGGAATCCCGGGATGAATGGAAAAGCCGCTTCCGTCAGGAAATGCAGAATGGGCAGCAGATCGTGCAGACGGACCGGGGGGAATACGAACTGAACCTGAAAGTAGTGGAGCAGGATATGGACATGATGCGCCTGAGCCTGTCTTTGCCCACCCGGGAGCTGGCGGATCAATTGGCCGCCCGCTGGCCCGAAAAAGCATCCCGGATCTATGATACCGTGATCCGGATCCTGACGGAGGAGGAGCCATGAGCGTTTTCGCCGTGGTGCTGTGCGGCGGCAGCGGCACCCGCATGGGCGCAGAGCAAAATAAAACCCTGCTGCGGGTGGGCGGCGTGCCCGCTATCGTGCGCAGCTTTCAAGCCTTCCGGGCCACGGTGGACGGCGTGGCGCTGGTGACCCGGGCGGGAGAGGAAAACGTCTTTTCTCAAACGCTGGCCGCGTATGGCTGCGTGCCTTTTGCCATTGTCCCCGGCGGGGAGGACCGCCAGGCGTCCGCCCTGAACGGGCTCAGGGCCTTGCCCAGGGACGCTGAAATTGCCCTGATCCACGACGGGGCCCGGCCTTTTGTGACAGAGGAAATCATTCGGCGGGTGATTGACAGCGTCCGGCAATATGGCTCCGGGGTGGCCGCCGTGCCCGCCCGGGACACCATCAAGCGGGCCGACGAAAAGGGCCGGGTGCTGGAAACCCTGAAAAGGAACGAGCTGTGGCAGATGCAGACGCCCCAGGGGTTTTACGTGAAGGAGATGCTCCTGGCTCATGAAGCTGCCCCCGCCCGCTATACCGACGACGCGGCGCTGATGGAGGCGGCGGGGCATCCGGTGTATTTGGTGCAGGGGAGCCCGGACAATATCAAATTAACATCCCCGGAGGATCTAAGAATGGTGAATGGTATGCTTTCCCCCCGGGTGGGCACGGGGTTTGACGCCCACCGGCTGGTGGCGGAGAGAGAATTGTGGCTGGGCGGGGGGAAGATTCCCTATGAAAAGGGCCTGCTGGGCCACAGCGACGCCGACGTGGTGCTGCACGCCATGATGGACGCGCTGCTGGGCGCGGCGGCCCTGGGGGATATCGGCAAGCTGTTTCCCGATCAGGATCCCGCTTTTAAAGGGATTTCCTCTGTTCTGCTTTTGAAAGAGGTGGGCAGGCGCTTAAAGGAAAACGGGTTTTCCGTGGGCAATGTGGACGTGACCATCGTGTGCCAGGCCCCCAAGCTGGCCCCCTATATTCCCGATATGAGAAAAACCATCGCATCGGCCCTGGCAATTACCCTGGAGCAGGTGTCCGTGAAAGCCACCACCACCGAGCATATGGGCTACGAGGGCAGCGGCGAGGGCATCAGCGCCCAGGCGGCGGCCCTGGTATTTTGCTGAGTGAGGAGTTAGGAGCGAGGAGTTAGGAGTGAGGAGTTAGGAGTGAGGAGTTAGGAGTTAATAGTTAATAGTTTATGCGCTCCTGACTGATAAGGATGATTAGATTTTTTTACGATATCTATTGAACAGAAAAAATACATCTAACCAATCACAAAGGAGGAACACACAATGCTTTCAAACGGTAACATCTGGTTGGGCACCTCCGGGGAGGGCCCTGTCTCCCTGCTTCCTTCCATGGCCAACCGCCACGGGCTCATCGCCGGGGCCACCGGCACGGGCAAAACGGTCACGCTGCAGGTGCTGGCCGAGGGCTTTTCCCAGTTGGGCGTGCCCGTGTTCATGGCCGATGTGAAGGGCGATCTGGCGGGCCTGTGCATGCCGGGCCAGGGCAACGCGAAAATCGACAGCCGCCTGGAAACCTGCGGCGTGGAGCATTTTTCCTTCCGTTCCTGCCCGGTCACCTTCTGGGATGTGTACGGGGAAAAGGGCCATCCGGTGCGCACCACGGTGAGCGAAATGGGCCCCCTGCTTCTGGCCCGGATGCTGGGCCTGAATGAAACCCAGACCGGCGTGCTGCATATCGTGTTCAATATCGCCGACGACGAAGGCATGCTGCTGCTGGACCTTAAGGACGTAAAGGCCATGCTGGCCTATGTAGGCGAAAACGCCGCCCGGTATACCCTGGACTACGGCAACGTGGCCAAGGCCACCGTGGGCGCGATCCAGCGGGCCATCGCCATCCTGGAAGCCCAGGGAGGCGACAGCTTCTTCGGCGAGCCCGCCCTGGATCTGGCGGACTGGCTCACCCAGGACGAGGACGGCCACGGCATGGTGAATATCCTGGCGGCGGAAAAGCTGTTCCGAAAGCCCGCCATGTATTCCACCTTCCTTCTGTGGATGCTGGGCGAACTGTATGAGCTGCTGCCCGAGCAGGGCGACAAGGAGCTGCCCCGGATGGTGTTCTTCTTTGACGAGGCCCATCTGTTGTTTGACGACTGCTCCAAGACGCTGCTGGAGCGCATCGAGCAGGTGGTGCGCCTGATCCGCTCCAAGGGCGTGGGCGTTTACTTCATCACCCAGAGCCCCACCGACGTGCCCTCCTCCGTGCTGGGCCAGCTCTCCGGCCGGGTACAGCACGCCCTGCGCGCCTTCACTCCCCAGGAGCAGAAGGTGGTGCGGGCCGTGGCCCAGACCTTCCGGGTGAATCCGGACTTTGACACCGAAACCGCCCTGACCCAGCTGGCCACCGGCGAAGCGCTGATTTCCTTCCTCCAGCAGGACGGCACCCCCGGCATCGTGCAGAAGGCCACCATCCTGCCGCCCCAGAGCCAGATCGGCATGATCCCCGACGAGCTGCGCAAGACCTTCCTGGACACCGACGCCATCGGCGCCAAGTACGACGTGTACTACGATCGGGAAAGCGCCTATGAAATCCTGTCCGCCCAGTTTATCCAGGCCACCGGCGCTCCCCAGACCCAGGTGGTGCGGCCTGTGGCGGCGGAAGCGGTGGTGGAGCCCGCGGCCCCCGTTCAGGCGGCTCCTGTGGAGCAGGCGCCTGCCCAGCCGACTTATGCGCCTATGACCTTCAGCGTGTATAACCCCACCACCGGCCAGTATGAGGAGCATGTGATGACCACCCTCCAGCAGCCGGTGTATCAGCAGCAGCCCGCCATGCAGCAGGCCCCGGCCTATCCCGTGCCCCAGGCCCAGCCCGTGCAGGCGGCTCCAGCGCCTGCCGTGCAGCAGCCCGCCCAGCCCGCCGTCCAGGAGGAAACCAAGCCCGCTAAGAAACCCGCCAAGAAGCCCAGCGAAATGACCACGGCGGAAAAATATCTGAACAGCTTCCTCAGCTCCGCCACCACCGGCGCGGGCCGGGAAGTGGGCCGCCAGGTGAGCCGCTCCATTCTGGGCATTTTCGGCATCGGCACCAGCAAGAAAAAGAAGTAAGAAAGAAACAAAGGGGGATGGGGAAGAGAATACAGGCGATAGGCATTAGGCAAAAGGCAATAGGCAATAGGGCATTAGAGAACGGTGGTATCGTCTTTAAAAAATCTTTCCCAGTCTTCACCCATATACAACAGGAGGAAAAAGCATGAAGCGCAGAATCGGCATTTTGACCAGCGGCGGGGACTGCCCCGGCCTGAACGCGGCCATCCGCGGCGTTGCCCGGGCAGCCTATGAAATGTTTGACGCCGAGATCATCGGCATTTCCGACGGGTATCGCGGCCTGATCGAAGGGGACTGGCAGGAAATGAAGCGCAGCCAGTTTTCCGGCATCCTGACCCTGGGCGGCACTATCCTGGGCACCAAGCGCACGCCCTTCCGCAATATGCGGGTGATCGGCGAGGACAACGTGGACAAGGTGGCGGCGATGAAGAAAAACTACGCCGACATGAAGCTGGACTGCCTGGTGACGCTGGGCGGAAACGGCACCCACAAAACCGCCAATCTGCTGTCCGAAGAGGGGCTGAACGTGATCGGCCTGCCCAAGACCATCGACAATGATATTTACGGCACGGACTTCACCTTCGGCTTCCACACCGCCGTGGACATCGCCACCGACGTGATCGACCGCATCCATACCACCGCCGCCAGCCATGGCCGGGTGATGGTCATTGAGATCATGGGCAACAAGGCGGGCTGGCTCACCCTGTATTCCGGCATCGCCGGCGGGGCGGACGTGGTGCTGCTGCCTGAAATCCCCTATGATATCAAAGAAGTGGCCAAGTGCGTGGAGAACCGCATCAAGAATAAAAAATCCTTTACCATCATCGCCGTGGCCGAAGGGGCCATGGACCGCAAAGAAGCCAAGATGAAGCGCAAGGAGCGGGAGCAGGCCCGCCAGGAAGCCGGGTTCAACGGCATTGCCAACCGCATCTGCAAGGAATTGACCGCGGTGATGCCCGAGATCGAGGCCCGGGCCGTGGTGCCGGGGCATCTCCAGCGGGGCGGCTCTCCCAGCGCTTACGACCGGGTGCTGTCCACCCAGTTTGGCGTACATGCCGCCCAGCTCATCGCTCAGCAGGAATATGGCGTCACCGTGGCGCTGGTGGGCAATACCATTACCCATAACAAACTCAGCGAAATCGCGGGCGTGCCCAAGCTGGTGCCAGTGGATCACCAGATGGTGCAGGTGGCCCGGGATATGGGCATCTCCTTCGGCGACAAGTAATTGCTTTCTTTTATCATCCATTCGGGCCCGCGCTGACACAGAGCGCGGGCTTTCACTGTTTTCTCAAAATTTTTTGTTCCGTCCATTGACAAAATACGCGCGCTGTGATATTATACTATCGTTTCATCAAGGTAAAGCGATAAAGCAAAGAAAGAGGGAAACGATGATGAAGAACATGATGAAGGTTTTCGCAATGATGCTGGCCCTGGTGATGGCGCTGGGCAATGCGGCTTTTGCCGAAACGGATTTGGAATATGTGAAGGCCAAGGGCAAGCTGGTGGTGGGCATCACGGATTTTGAGCCCATGGATTATAAGGACGAAGCGGGCGCATGGGTCGGCTTTGACGCCGACGTGGCCCGGGCCTTTGTCGCCTCCCTGGGCGTGGAAGTGGAGTTCATCGAAATCGAATGGGACAATAAGATCCTGGAACTGGACAGCAAGGCCATTGACTGCGTGTGGAACGGCATGACGCTGACCGACGAAGTCAAGAGCGCCATGGAAACCTCCAACGCCTACTGCAACAACGCCCAGGTGGTGGTGCTGGCTGCGGACCAGGCAGCGAACTACACTGACGTATTGGATCTGTCCAACCTGACCTTCGCGGTGGAAGCGGGCAGCGCTGGCGAAGCGGAAATCGACGCCCTGGGCTATAACAAGGTGTCCGTCACCTCCCAGGCCGCGGCGCTGATGGAAGTGGCCGGCGGCACTGCCGACGCCGCTGTGATCGATGCCCTGATGGCTGCCGCCATGGTGGGCGAGGGCACCAACTATGCCAACCTCACCTACACCCTGAGCCTGAACAGCGAAGAATACGGCGTGGGCTTCCGCAAGGGCAGCGACCTGGCCGCCGCGCTGAACGATTTCCTGAAGGCCGCGTATGCCGACGGTACCCTGCTGGCCACCGCCGAAGCCTATGGCGTTCAGGCCGCTTTGATCGCTCAATAAGCTTTTTCCCCTCCTCCCCCTGATACCAGGACAGCCGGGCCGGGCCTGATACCTGCTCGGCTGTCCCTTTTCTGTTCATTGGCCGGGCGATGCAAGGACAATAAAAGAACTTTCAATCATGATTGAGGAACGCCTATGGAACTGATAATGAAGCAAATGCCCATCGTGATCAATTCGCTGAACGTGGGCTTTCTGCAAACTCTGCGGCTGTTTTTTGTGACCCTGCTGGGGGCCCTGCCCCTGGGGCTGGTGATCTCCTTTGGGTCCATGAGCCGGTTTAAGCCCCTGAGCGTATTTACCCGCATCATCGTGTGGATCGTGCGGGGGTCGCCGCTGATGATTCAATTGCTGATCATTTATTATTTCCCCGGCCTGGTGCTGCATAATCCCATCTGGGGCGGGGGAGAGAGCGGGCGCTTTGCCGCAGCGGCGGTGGCGTTCATCCTTAATTACGCCTGCTACTTTTCCGAAATTTACCGGGGAGGCATCCAGGGCGTGCCGGTGGGGCAGATCGAGGCGGGCAAGGGGCTGGGCATGACCAAGGGCCAGATTTTCTGGCGGGTCAAGCTGATGCAGGTGGTGAAGGCAATCGTGCCGCCTATGTCCAATGAAATCATCACCCTGGTGAAGGATACCTCCCTGGCCCGAATCATCGCCCTCCAGGAAATCATCTGGGCGGGCCAGGCGTTCATGAAGGGCAGCCAGGGCATTTCCGGCGCCATCTGGCCCATGTTCTTCACCGGCGTTTACTACCTGATCTTCAACGGCGTGCTGACGCTGCTGCTGGGCTGGGTGGAAAAGAAGCTGAATTATTTCCGTTAAGAAGGGGGGAGACAGTCATGGGTGTGCTGAAGGCGACGAACCTGAAAAAGAGCTTTGACGGCCTGGGCGTGCTGCGGGACATCTCCCTGCAGGTCAACGAGGGCGAAGTGGTGGCGATCATCGGCCGCAGCGGCTCCGGCAAAAGCACGCTGCTGCGCTGCATGAACAATCTGGAAAAGGTGGATGGCGGCACCATCGAAATCGACGGCCAGGCGCTGGTGAAGGACGGCGTGTACGCGCCTCCCAAGGAGCAGCGAACCCTGTGCCTGAAAATGGGCTATGTATTTCAGAACTTTAATTTATTTCCTCATATGAATGTGCTTCGGAACCTGACCGAAGCCCAATGCTGCGTGCTGAAACGGGACAAGGCCAAGGCGGAAGCCTACGCCCGGGAGCTGCTGCAGAAGGTGGGCCTGGG
>CAMOUF010000300.1 GCA_946626395.1 uncultured Clostridia bacterium | reverse complement strand
GATCCACGTAAGGCTCAACCCGGATATTTTCCGGAAGCGGCCCCAGACCGGCGATATCTACGGTTTTTCCGCAGGAGATGATCACGTCGACGTTCTCGTCTTTCAACGCTTCGATGCATTTTCCGTAAAAATCAGGCCGGTCGTTGATGACCGTGCCAAGGGAGATATAGACAAGGGGCCGGCCGTGATCTTTGTCCGGTTTCAGATCCGTCGGCAGACTGGGCCCTGCGAAGAGATAATGGTCGGAAAAGCTCTCGGAATAGGGCTGGAACCGCTTTGAAGTATAGACCACCGAATCCGTCTGATTGTCACTCTGGATCAGAGAGAATAATCCCTTCACCTTATAGCCGCAGGCCTTCAGCCTGTTCAGCTCTCTGGAAACCTTCGGCAGGCCCAGAATCAGCCCGGCTGTTTCCCTGAGCGTATTCTTCATATAGGTCGAGGACAGCTGATTGAACGCGAAGGTGCTTGTGGATACAACCATCGGAACGTCATATTTCCAGGCGTTCAGTTTTCCCCAGAAGCATACGGAATCCGTATAGACCACGTCGGGCTGAAAGGCCGCGAATTCATGCTGCAGAAATTCATCCATCGCGAGGGTGATTCTGATATCCTGGATGGTCATTTCCGTGGAGGACACCTGCTTTAACCCCTCTTCCTCCTTTTCGCTCAGCGCGGGGAGGAACCGGTCGCAGCCGACATAGGCGGCGCCGGTGCGCTCAATCTTTTCCTGAAACTCACTGAAGGAATAAAAGCGCACTTCATCGCCGCGCCGGACCAGCTCCCGGACCACCGGCAGGATGGGATTGGTATGACCGTGGGCGGGAATACAGAATACCGCTATTTTTTTCATCCTTTACTCCTCGCCTTTCTCAGAAAAAGCCAGATTGAACAGCTCCGCGAAGGCTCCCTTGGGCGGAATCGCGATGCCCTGTTTTTCATCCCCCAGCAGAAGCAGGGTATCCCCGGGCTTGATGCCAAAGATTTCCCGGGCCTGCTTGGGGATAACGATCTGTCCCTTTTCTCCGACGGTGGCTGTCCATGCGTATTTTCCTTTCGGTCCGTTCATTTTCATGATCCTTTCCGTATAAAAAGTATGATTTGTATAACCAATTATATTCCTATCCCTCTTTCTGTCAAGGGAAACCGCATCAGAACCGGTGAACGGGAGGACGGGCCTGTGCGAAAAACGTTCAAAAAAATTTTTTTGTAAAATGCTGTAACGAAAACCCGGCGTCCCCGTCTAACCTATGATTTCGAAGGGAGGCACGAAAGTGACCCGGCAGGAATCGCGGCCGCCGCAATGCTGAGCGTGCCGGATGTGACGAAGAAAAGGAGCGAAGGAAAATGAGCAGAAATCAGTGGACAAAGATGGGCATGGCTGTTTGCCTGGTTGTGCTGGCGGCGGCCGCGGTGATGAATTTGACGGGGCTTTTCGGAGGAAGTCCCTTTGGATACGCCCATGCGGAGAAATATACCGCCGGGGAGGCGAGCATCAGCGGGCCCGTTCGGAACCTGGATATCGACTGGACCAACGGGAAGGTGAATCTCGCCTATCACAGCGAAAACACGGTGACGCTGCAGGAAACTTCTGACCGGGCGATTCCCGCGGATCTGCAGCTGCGCTGGTGGCTGGACGGGGACACCCTGCGGGTGCGGTACGACAAAGGCGGGTTCCGCCTGGGCTTTGATCAGCAGAAGGAACTGACCGTGACGCTGCCCAACGGCACCGCGCTGGATGAGGTAAGCATCCACGCCACCTCCGGGGATCTGAACGTTCCCGCCCTGGAGGCGAAAACCCTGAGGATGGAAACCACCTCCGGCGATATTCATGCCGAAGCGGAGACGCGGTCGGCGGAGGTGGGCGCGACCTCCGGGGATATTACCCTGAAGCTGCAGGGAGAAGCGGAGAGCGTCACGGTGGGCACAACCTCCGGAAACATCGGAATTGAAGCGGAGAAGGCCCGGAAAATCAAAGCGTCCAGTACCTCCGGCGGGATCGGGATTACCGCGCGGGAGGCGCAGGACTGCGAAGCGGGCGCGACCTCCGGGAACGTTTATGTGGATATTCAGGAGGCGGGGAAGGTGGAAATCGGCACGACCTCCGGCGGTATCCAGGTGACGCTGGCGAAATTTGCCAGCCTGAAGACGAATTCGACCTCCGGCCAGGTGAAGGCCGCGCTTTCGGAGGACCCCGGCTTTACCGCGGAAATCGAATCTGTCAGCGGCAGCATCGATTACGGCATGCCCCTCTCCAGAAGCGGAGACAAATACGTCTGCGGAGACGGCAGCGGAAAGGCTGAGATTGGAACCACCTCCGGAAATATACAGCTCAGCGGCCTGGAAAAATAAAATGCTCGGGAATCCGTTCTATTTGGGCATGCCTTCTCCTGCGAGTCTGCACCAGAGGGGATTCAGACAGGTGTGCCGCTGCGGCGGAGGAACATAAAAAGCCGCGCGGGAGAGAAAACGCTCCCGCGCGGCTGCTTTTTGCTGCCCCGCAAAGACGGTCAGCAGGCATGCCCGGGCTTACTTGCCCAGGTATTTCGCCATGATTTCATCGTATACGCCGCTTGCTTTCACGTTGGCCAGCCCGGCGTTGAATTTGTCCACCAGCTCCTGCTTTTCGGCGCTGAACACCGCAAAGCCGTAGCCGGAGCCTTCGTTGGCGGTTCCCTCCACCATCTGCAGGAACACGCCGCCGTTCAGAATATAATCCTCCAGGGCGGGGGTATCGTCGAAGCAGGCCGCGCACTCGCCGCCGGTTACCGCCATATACACCGCGAGGCTTGATCCGTAGGTCACGACGGTGAAGCCATACTGCCCGGCCAGGCTGTCGGCGTAATCCTTGCTCAGGGTGCCGGCCTTCACGGCCACGCTGTGTCCCTGAAGATCCTCAAAGCCCTTGATCTCCACCCCCTGGGCCACGGCCATGGACTGGGTTGCGTTAAAGTAAGGATCGGAGAAGATCCAGCCTTCCGCAAGGCGCTCTTCGGTGATGGACGCGCCGGCAATCAGGCCGTCCTTCATGCCCGCCTGGCAGGCGGCGATGGAGGCATCCCAGCCCAGGGGTTCCACGCTGTAGGTAAAACCCTGATCTTTTGCGACGGCCGCCAGAAGCTCCATATCGATGCCCACCAGCGCACCGGAGGCATCGGTATAGACGAAGGGACGGAAGGCGGTATCGGTGGCGATGGCGTAATCCTCGCCCAGGGCGGAGCAAGTGCACAGCAGGAACGCAGCGCACAGGACAATAGCAATGATTTTCTTCATGGTGTCTACCTCCTTGATCAGTACTGAAGTGGTTGGACGGAACATCCGATTATTCGCCCGGGATTTTGACGGTGATATTGCTGAACACCGCGCTGCAGCCGTCGGCAAACACGCCGATATGCGCTCCGCCGGTTG
>CAMOUF010000299.1 GCA_946626395.1 uncultured Clostridia bacterium | reverse complement strand
TGTGCCGCCCTACATCCCGGCCCACCACGGTCTTTTCACCGTCGCTGAGCAGCACGGAATGGAGCCCTGCCGAATGATCCAGGGCCATCACCTGGTCGCACAGGTCATTCAGCACCTGCCAGGCGATCTTCCGGTTAGAGGTGTTTTTCGCCATTTTTTCCAGCCGGGCGGCTGTATCCATTCCCGCGTCAGGGGACAGCGCGGCCCGCCCCGCCCAGCCGCTTTCTTCCTTCCCGATAGACAGGATGCCGTCTGACCCGTCCACCAAGCCAAAGGTCAATAAATGCCCCGTCAGCAGGGCCTCTTCATCCTGCCCGGTGCACAGCAGCCGGGGCTGAGGCGTCCCGTTCAGGGTCCAGCTCACCAAAGATTCCAGCATGACGCCGTCCATACGGGTCACCTCCGAAATAATCAATGTGTATCTGCGCCGCTTATCACAGCCGCTCCATCACCCAGGCAAAGGCCTTGGCGGTGCGCAGGCCCGCGTCCCGGAAATGATTGCCGGGGTTCCATTCCAGCGCCGCTTCCAGGCCGGGAGCGGCGTCATAATGGGCGTAAAGGGTCCGGATGCATTCGCCCACCTGAGCCATAACGGGGTTCCTTGTTTTTTCTTCCCGGTCGCCCAGGCTCAGGTAAACGGCCCGGGCCTGGAGGGGATGCTCCTTCGCAAAGGCCAAAAATCCCGGAAACCACACCGACGGCGACGCGGCGGCCACGCCGTCAAAGCCCGCCAAAGTGTGGCAGGCCCACAGGGCGAAAAGCCCCGCCAGGGAATAGCCGCCCAAAATATATTTTGCCTGGGGGAGAGGGGCGTGCTCCTTTTGCAGATGAGGAATCGTTTCTTCCTGAATCCGGCGCAGGAACGCCGATGCGCCGTCTCCAAAGCCCTCCTTGCCGAACACTGGCGGGGCGGGCCAGGGAGATAGATCCTGATTCCAATTTTGAACCGGCACGGTCGCCAGCAGGAAGGGAGCGCTGATGCTTTCCCGAATGCACGCAAGCTCCTGTTCCATTTCTTCCATGTCGTGGTCGTCCACCGGCTGGATGAGCACGAACGCTGCGCCCTGATCCCCGTATACCATGGTTACACCCCCGCTCTTTCCGCAAACAGTTTTCCGGTTTCGGCAATCAGCGCCAGCACCTTTTCCGTCAGCGCCGGGTCGAACGCCTTGGTAATGGTCCGGTAGGTTTCAAAGCTCAAATGGCCGTGGTAGCCGATTTCCTTAAGCCCCGCCACGAATCCGTTCCAATCCCCGATGCCCATATAGGGGGCCAGGTGCTGGTCGTCAATGCCGTTATTGTCGTGGATATGGAAGGCGGCGATGCGATGGCCCAGGGTGGCCATGGATTTTCGGATATCCTTGCCCAGCAGCAGGGCATGGCCGGTGTCCAGGCAGAAGCCGAACAGCCGCTCCCCGGCCCGGTCGTTGAGAACGTCGATATACCGGCAGGCCAGGTCAAAATCGGAGCAGATCGCTTCATAGATTTTTCCGTTGTGCCGGGTGAACATATTTTCCAGCAGGATCATCACGCCGTATTTTTTCGCGGCGGGAATCAGGCGGGTGTACTGGGCCAGGTTCAGGTCCCATTCCTCCCGGGCGGGCATGGCGTTTTCATAGCCGTTAAAGAAGGGATGGATCACCAGCCGGGGGCAAGCGATTGTCCGGCAGGCAGCCAGGGAGATTTCCATGACCCGGATCAGATAATCATTGTATTCTCCATGGCCCGCCACATAGCTGGGATAGGGCGCGTGGGCCTGGGCGTTGACGATGCCGTGCTTTTCAGCCGCCTCCGCGTATTCCCGGAAAGCGGCCAGGCTTTCTTCAAAGGCGTCGCTTTTTTTCTTGTCCACAATATCCCTGTAGGGCAGCAGCGCGTTCAGGCTCACGTCCGCCGCGCCAAAGCCCGCCGCCTTCATCACCCGATACGCCCCGTCCACGCCGTATAATTGTGTCAGTCCGTTGGTCTGCACCCCGATCAAAGCCATTCCCTTTTTCCTCCGTTTTCTTCCGCTGCCCGGTTAGCATAGCATTCTTTTTCAGGCTTTGTCAAGAAAAAAAGAAACCCGCTTGGGAGTTGTTCCCCGCGGGTTTCTTTTGGTTCCCAGCTTACAGCCGTTCTTTCTTTTCGATATCCAGGAAATACTTGTAGGTGTCTACGGTCAATTCGCCGCAGGCGGCCTCGTCGCAGGCGATGATGGCGCCGTTGTGCATTTGCAGGGCGGAGCAGGTCCACTTCTGGCTCACGCCGCCTTCCACGGTGGCGGCCAGGGCCCGGGCCTTATTGTGGCCGTTGATCAGGATCAGCACTTCCTTGGAGTCCGTCACCGTGCCCACGCCCACGCTCAGGGCCTGGGCAGGCACCTTTTCAGGATCGTTGCCAAAGAAACGGCTGTTCACGATGCGGGTGTCGGTGGTCAGGTTCCGCACGCCGGTGCGGGAAGCCAGGCTGGTGTAGGGCTCGTTGAAGGCGATGTGGCCGTCCACGCCGATGCCGCCCATGAACAGGTCAATACCGCCGTAGGAGGCGATCTTTTCTTCGTACCGGGCGCATTCCCCTTCGGGGTCGTCGGTCATGCCGTTTAAGATATTGATGTTCTCGGGCTTCATATCCTTCAAATGATTAAAGAAGTTGTCGTGCATGAAGTACCAGTAGCTCTGGTCATGCTCGTGGGGCAGGCCCAGGTATTCGTCCATGTTGAAGGTGACCACGTTGGCAAAGGAAATTTCTCCCGCCTGATTCATACGGGCCAGCTCCTTATACACGCCGATGGGGCTGGAACCGGTGGGCAGGCCCAGCACGAAGGGCCTCTCTTCCTTGTGGCTGTTGATCTTCGCGGCGATATAGTGAGCCGCCCACAGGCACATCTTATTGTAATTTTCCTGAATGACTACGCGCATGGTTCGTTTCTCCTTTTGCTCGATTTGGGAACCCTTCCATATTATATCCAAAAAGTGGACAGCGCACAAGCGCATGATGGACTGTTTCTTGGTTATTCTGCAAAGTTTGTTAAAAATATCCAGAACTGAAAGCACTTCATTTTATTCTGTTTGTGTATTCTGGTCGCCCTTCGTCCTGCTCGGCGCTTCCGGCTCATCGTCCAGCCGGTATTCCAGATAGCGCCGGAACACGGAAAAGCCCTCCGCTTCATAGAAGGCCAGGGCGTCGTTGAAGGCCCACACGTCCAGCTCTACCCGGGACAACCCTTTTGCTTTCGCGTCGGCCTTCACAAAGTTCAGCAGCGCTTTGCCGATGCCCTGACGGCGGTGGCTTTCGTCCACGCAGATTTCCGCGACGTGGGCGAAGCGCTCGGCATAGCGGTAGGGGCTTTCCGGGCGGTCGATGAAATCCACCAGCACCATGCCGCAGATTTGCCCGTCTTCTTCGTCCACCGCCGCATAGCCGATGCCGCCCGCCAGATACATATAAACGTGGTCCTGCAATTCCTGATGGAAGCCCGCTTTAAAATGATTGGGCCGGCCATTGACATGCAGGTCGTTTACCTGCCTGCGCAGGACGTTGATCGCTTCCGCGTCCTGGGGCTTGGCAATTCGCACCATGTTTATTCCTCCTCCGGCCAGGGATAATGCAGTTCCTCCAGCTCCAGCCATTCAGCCTTGGCGTCGGTGAGAGCGGTGAGCTTTTGGGTCACGGCTTCCAAATCCCTGACCCGCACCAAAATCGTCGCCTCTACCGACGCGCCGAAGGCGGTGTCCTCGATCAGCAGGGGCAGGCCCTTCATGGCGTAATTCACCTTGTCCCACAAAGGATAG
>CAMOUF010000298.1 GCA_946626395.1 uncultured Clostridia bacterium | reverse complement strand
CCAAGCTGCGCAATCAGATGCGCGCCGAAATCATCCTGCTGCGCCAGAAACTGAACACTACCTTCATTTACGTGACCCACGACCAGACCGAGGCCATGACCCTGGGCGACCGCATCGTGATCATGCACGACGGCATCATCGAGCAGGTGGGCACTCCCATGGAGGGGTTCGAGAAGCCCCGGAACGTGTTCGTGGCGGAGTTCATCGGCGCGCCGAAAATGAACATGATGGAAACCCAGCTGGTCAAAGAAGGAAACAAATACTTTGTTACGCCCTTCGGCGCGAAGATCGAGGTGGACGGCGAAAAGGCGGAGGAGCTCCGCGGAAAGGGCATCGGCTCCCGGAGCGTGCTGCTGGGCGTGCGGCCCGAGCATATCCTGCTGTGCGACGCGCCGTCTCCCGCCGCCATTCCCTGCAAGCTGGAGGTCAATGAAATGATGGGCAGCGAGCTGCACCTTCATGTGTACACCGAAGATGAAACCCGGCTCATCGTCCGGGTGCCCACCATCGGCCTGAACCTGGAGCAGCGGGAAGCGCTGAAATACGGCAAGCAGCTCTATATCACCTTCGAGGGCAAGGTGATGCATTTCTTCGATCAGGAAAGCACCAAGAACCTGATTTACGCCTGATGACGCTTGCATCCAACGAATCCCCCGGCCACACCGGGGGATTCGCTGTAAAAAGGAAAACGAAGGGAAAACCTTATGAAAATCTTGATCCTGTCCGACACCCACGACCTGCTGCGCCCGGAGGCAGAGACCCTGGCCCCGGGCTGCGGCCTGATTCTCCACGCAGGGGATATCAGCAGCGAAAAGGTTTTAAAAAGGCTTTCGGAATTTGCCCCTGTCCAGGCGGTGCGGGGCAACAACGATAAGGAATGGGCGGAAGGGCTGCCGCTGTTTCGGGATTTTGAGGCGGGCGGGCTGCGGATCTTTATGACCCACAAAAAGAAGGATCTGCCCAAAGACCTGTCGCCCTATGACCTGGTGATCTTCGGCCATTCCCACCAATACGCCGAAGCCTGGACGGAGCACACCGGAGGGAGCAAAAGAACGCTGCTTCTGAACCCCGGCAGCTGCGGGCCTCGGCGGTTTCACCAGCCCATCACCCTGGCGATTCTGTATATCGGGGAGGACGGATGGCGGGTGGAACGGGTGGACATTCCCCACACGCCCCGGGAGAGCGCCCCGAAATTCGGCCCGGGCAGCATGAAAAAGCAAATCGAAATCGTGATGAAGGAAACGGAAAAGGGCAATGGCGTTTCCGCTATCGCTGAAAAGCACGGCATGGACAAGACGCTGGTGGAGCAGATCGCCCGGCTGTATCTGACCCATCCCGGCGTGACCGCAGACGGGATCATGACCAAGATGGGGCTGTGATGTCTCCGGCTTGGGGAAACCATATTTTGCTGAAAGGTATTATTGCGCATGACGCTGGAAGCATTCAGGCAGATCGTAGAAGATTTGCTGGACGAGCTGCCGGAGGAATTTTTCCGGGAGCTGTCCGGCGGCGTTCTGGTTTCGGAAGCCTCGCTGATCCCCGACTACGCCCGGGGAAACGATCTGTATATTATGGGCCAGTATTCGATCGTATCCGGAATGCGGCAGATCGTGATTTATAAGGGCTCCTTTGACCGCGCCCATCCCTTTGCCGACGCGGAGGCAGCCAAAAGCATCCTGCGGGGCGTGGTGCGCCATGAGTTCCGCCACCACCTGGAATTTCTTTCCGGCATTCATGGCCCGTCCTCCCTGGAGGCCCAGGATAAACGGCAGAAGCAGGCCTACCTTTCTCGGTCAAGTTCTAAGTAAACGCCGATTATTACAGAATAATAAATATTTATACGATTTCTGGCAAGGCGATTGGTAGGGGCGGATTTGATCCGCCCGTAAAAGCGGGCATTACGAATGTTGGGAAACCAAGTATACGAAACGATTCTCTTCAGCGGGCGGATGATATCCGCCCCTACCCTTTAACGATTCCACATATAGTATCTTTATGAGTCGCTTTGAATTAAACAGGTTTTACCTAAGTGCCAAGTTCCAAGCGGGTTTTGCTGAACGCAATTCGGCGTGGCAAGGTTGGAAAGCGATATGGCTTAGAACTTTGAACCTGGAACTGAGAACTGAAAACAGACTGAGATTGTCCGCATCAAGATCAGGAATGATCAATTGCCAAAAGACACAAATAGGACGGAAAAAAAGCCATCTGCTTCTTTACTTTGCAGGGAAATGATTGTATAATACAGATGGATCCCAAATGAAAAACGAAAAGGAGAAGGAAACATGAAAAAGGTTCTTGCCCTGATTCTGGCGATGCTGATGCTGTGCTCCTGCGCTCTGGCCGAAGGCGTGATGACCCATGAAGAATACGTGGCCGCCGAGCTGGAAACCGAAGTGACCGTGGAAACCTATGTGCAGGCCAAGCAGTCCTGGTGGGATAACAAGGGCACCATCTATACCCAGGCCGAGGACGGCGCGTATTTCCTCTACAATATGCCCATGACCCAGGAAGAATATGACAAGCTGGTGCCCGGCACCAAAATCCGCGTCACTGGCTACAAGGCCGAATGGAGCGGGGAAGTGGAAATCACTGACGCCACCTTTGATATTCTGGACGCCGATCCCTTCATCCCTGAAGCGCTGGACGTGACCGCCCTGCTGGGCACCGATGAACTGATTGCCCATCAGAATGAGCTGGTTGCCTTCAAGGGCTGCACCGTGGCTGCTTCCAAGGATGCCAACGGCAACGACGTGGCTTTCCTATACAACTGGGACGGTTCCGGCGCTGCTGGCAACAACAATGACCTGTACTTCAACGTGACCGTGGGCGAAAACACCTACACTTTCACCGTGGAATCCTACCTGTGCGGCGAAGATACCGAAGTGTATCAGGCTGTGACGAAGCTGAACATCGGCGACGTGGTGGACCTGGAAGGCTTCCTGTACTGGTACAACGGTGCCAATCCCCACATCATCTCCGTCAAGCCCGCTGCCTGATTCAATCTCCGTCATTCGATTTCGCCCGCTTTGGCCCCGTGCCGGAGCGGGCGTTTTTTTCCTTGCAATGCCTTAAAAACTGGGGTATAATAGCAAGGGTAAAGCTGGAAGAATAAAGCGGGGGAGAGGCCGCTTCTCCCTTTCGCCCCGATCGCGGGCGAAACGCTGAATCATTGTCGGAGGACAGAGCATGAGCCGGATCGGATATGTGATCAATCGGGTGGGGAAAATGGATTTTTCCCGGATGTGGGACACCGCCCGGACGCTGCATAAAAAAACGGGCAAGCCCACCCTGGCGCTGCTGGCCGATATGGGCCGCTGCGCGGTGAAATACAACGCGGGCTATATGGATTATAAAATCGCGGAAATGTACCGCCTGAACGACGCCCAGCGCCGCACGGTGATCACCCGGGGCATCTCCAAT
>CAMOUF010000297.1 GCA_946626395.1 uncultured Clostridia bacterium | reverse complement strand
TAAACAGGAGAACGCCGCAGGTCTTTGCCAGGATCACGCTTTTGGAAGCATAGCTCACATCCACCCGCTCATGGGTTTTGAAATATTCTTCCTGAATATCAGGAGGATAGTTGTGGATGCCGGCGGGGCTGTATTTTTTGTCATCCCGGGACCCCAAAAATACGATCCCGGTAAAGAGCGCGGCAAAAGCCGCCATTTCCATGAGAATCACCCAGGTATTCATGTTCACGCCTCCCTTTTTTGCCGCGCTTTCTTTTTATATCCGCAGTCGCAGTAAGGCCCGCCGGACGCCAGAGTGTATTCCCGCACGAATTCGGACGCGCCGCCCAGCTCGCTCATGGTATAGTCCAGGCGGCACATGGCCGGAACGAAATCAAACAGCCCCAGCTCCCGCATCAGCGTGCAGATTCCGCAGGCCGTGAACCGCGCTTCATAGCCGCTGCCGTCAGGATAGGGGCGAAACTCCATGTTCCAGGAATAGGGATTCCGGTCGGCGGCCCGCAGCGCGGCCGTCGCCTGCATGCCCGCCACATCCTGGGGCGTGAACTTTCTTTTCCCGCTCATGCGGCAAAACCCTTTCATGGGCTTCGTGGACATGGCTTCCCGATAATATGCCGCGGCTTTTTCTACGCTGGGCTTCCTGGGCATGCACAGCAGGAAGGAAGACAGCATGGCGCAGCTGACAATGTTCATTTTGAACCGGTCCGCTTTCTCAAATTCCGGCAGCCTGTCCAGGATCTCCCTGTACTTGGGCTTGGCCTGGGCAGTGATCCGTTTCGCCGTTTTCGGATCAAACTGCAGCACAGTCACCAATTTTTCCCGGAAGGAACCGGAAAACAACAGCCACATGCCCATGGGCATCCCTGCGTATTTCATGGAGCGCTCCTTGCTTTTCTATCGTTGGAAATGTCCCCCAATCGATTGCAGGACATTTCGGGTACATTATACTATAGTTAGTTTAATCTAACAAGACCCTGCGCAAAAATATTTTCTTACGGGCACAACAAAACGGATACAGCCGGGAAAAAAGCAAACGTTGACATCGGGCAAAGCAAGGAATATACTGAAATTAAAGTAACTGTTCAGTTATGGGGAAAACAGGAAAGCGGTATCAAGTTCTAAGTTTAAAGTTCTAAGTTCTAAGAAAAATCGTCTTTATCCCCTATTGTGCTGAACAGCATCCAGCTTAGAACTTGGAACTTACAGCTTAGAACTCGGGTTTACTCCAAGCCGAAAAGGAACCATGACTGATCAGATACAGATAAAAAAAGAAGGAGATACCGCCATGAACAAAAGAGAACGGGTAACCGCCGCCTTCAAAGGGCAGGAAACGGATCATGTGGCCGTGTGCATGTGGAAGCATGTGCCGCCTGCGTACTGGGCGGACGACGACGCCTTTGCGGCTTATCAGGCCAAGTTTCTCCACGACACGGACGTGGATTTCATGAAGCTGTCCGGCGATAAGTATTTCGGGTGGCCCGCGCCGATCCTCCAGGGAATCGAAAATCCCGCCAATCTGTATCAGATGAAGCCCCTGGGGCCCAATCATCCCTACATCCGGGGCCAGATTGAACGGACGAAAAAGGTGATGAAGGCCCTGGGCGGCGAATGCCCGGCCATTTATCTGATCTTTTCACCCCTGTCCTATATCCGCTTGCAAATCGGGTATCCCAAAATGATGCGTTTTATCCGGGAAAACCCGGAGGCCATGAAGTACGCCTGCCGCGCTGTGGCGGAGGATGTGAAGCTGCTGGTGCAGGGCATCATTCAGGAGTCCGGGACGGACGGCATCTTTTTCAGCGCCCAGAGCGGAGAAGTCAACCGCTTCACCGCGGAAGAATACGCGGATTGGGTGGCTCCCAGCGACAAAACCGTGCTGGACTTTGCCAACACCCTGAGCGACATGAACGCCATCCACTTCTGCGCCTGGGAGGAAGTGCCCAACCGGCTCTCCGTTTGGAAGGACTACAAGGCCCCTGTGGTCAGCTGGTCCCGGTATATTGACATCATGGATATTCAGGAAGCGAAAAAGCATTTCGGCTGCACCGTCTGGGGCGGCTTTGACAACCGGCCCGGCAGCTTCCTGTATACGGCGGATCGGCCGGCGATCGAGCGGGAAGTGGAAGCGCTCATCGCCCAGGGCGGCAAAAGCGGCTATATTCTGGGCGCCGATTGCAGCATCCATGACGAGCTGCCTGAAGAAAAAATCCGCTGGATCGTGGAGAAGGCCCGCGCTATATAAACAGAACAGCGCACTCAGCGCAAAATGGAAAGAGCGCAGAGCGGAGAGTACAGATGATTTTGTCTCCCCTATGGGGAGCGGCACAAAAAAATCTGCACTCTCTGCTCTGCGCTTTATCGTCTAATGTCTATTGCCGTATTATTCAACAAATGCTCACGCCTGATCCAGGCCAAACATCAAAGTGAATATTTTCTTTCCCGCGGCGGTGGCAAACACCCGGTCCATTACTTGCTGACACTGGGCCTTGGTATCCCCGTGCTCGAAGCAATTCACCAGGAAATCGGCTTCCAGCAGGATCTGGTGGTCGATGCCGTCGATAGGATCGCAGGTGTGGTGCTCCCCGATCAGCGTGCAGACCCGGCTGATTTCCTCCTCGGTGAAGGGAAGCCGGGACAGCATGTCCCGGGCCAGGGGCGGGCCTTCCAATTCCTGCAGGTCGCCGGGGTCCGCCCCGTATTTCTGATAGCACAGGGGAATGGCGATATCGTGGGTCAGGGCCGCGGCCTCCAGGATTTCCAGGGTGTGGGCGTCCAGGCCCTCCGATTCGCCAATGAGCTTGGCGTAGCTGTGCACCTTCGTAAAGTGCTGGATCAGCTTGGGCTGGCCCTGGTCAAAGGCGATCATGGCGTGGTACAGGCTGCGCAACCGTTCTGTCATCTTTTTCCCTCCGTCAGGTCTGAATCTGCAATTGCTGCTCCAGGGTGCCGTCGTCCTCAAAGACGATAAAGTCCCTGACCCCCAGGCGTACCGGCTGGCCCACCCGCAGATCCTTGTACACATACCCGTTGGCAATTACCCGCACCAGCGTATCGCCCACCCGCACCCGGCAGTCGTCCACGTCGCCCAGGTAATACTGGGCTTCCAGCACACCGGAGAGCACGCCATTTTCATCAAAGTACAGGTTTTCGGGCCGCACGGCCACCTCCACCTTGCCATTCCGGGGGCCTTTATACGGAACGCGCTGGCCGTTCATGCCGGGGAAGGAAATATACCCGTCGGCGGCTGTGCCCTTAAAGAAATCCACCTTGCCCAAAAAGTCTGCCACGAACTGGTTGGCGGGCTGATTATAGATTTCCTCCGGGGTGCCGCTCTGCTGCACGGTGCCCCGGTTGATCAGGAAAATCCGGTCGCTCATGGCCATGGCTTCGGTCTGGTCGTGGGTGACGTAGACCACCGTAATGCCCAACTGCTTTTGGATTTCCTTGATTTCAAAGCGCATGGATTCCCTGAGCTTGGCGTCCAGGTTGGACAGGGGCTCGTCCAGCAAGAGCAGCTTGGGGGCCGCCACCAGGGCCCGGGCCAGGGCCACCCGCTGCTGCTGGCCGCCGGAGAGCTGGCTGGGGAGGCGCTGGGCGTACTGGCTCAGATGGACGATGCCCAGCACCCGTTCCACGCTTTCTTTGATTTTTGCTTTGTTGACCTTCTGGATGGTCAGGGGGTAGGCCACGTTCTGAAATACGTTCATGTGGGGCCACACGGCGTAGCTCTGAAACACCATACCGATGCTGCGCTTTTCCGGGGGCACGAAGGTTTTCCCGCCGGATACCAGCTGGCCGTCGATGTACAGTTCGCCGCTGGTGGGCTTTTCAAAGCCCGCGATGATGCGCAGCATGGTGGTTTTGCCGCAGCCCGAAGGGCCCAGCAGGGTAATGAATTCTCCCTCCTGAAAGGTTTCGTTGAAATCCTTGAGCACCACGTTTTCCCCGAAGGCCTTGGTGATGTGTTGAATGGTGACTGTTGCCATCGTGCATGGCTCCTTTCTCAGATGGAGAATTCGCCCTTGGTGAGGCGGTTGAGCAGGAAATTCAGGAATACCACGATCAGCAATATGCCGAAGGCCATGGCGCAGCTCATGGGCTGGCTGGTAAAGGTCCAGTATTCATAGAGCTGGAAGCCAATGGTTTTGGTGGTGCTGGAATAGAGCAGGGTGGTCATGGATAATTCATAGAAGCTGGGAATGAAAATCAGGAACCAGCCTGCGGCAATGGAGGGGAAAATCAAGGGGCCGGTGATTTTGAACATGGTGCGCAGCCAGCTTGCCCCCGCGATCTGGCTGCATTCCTCCAGGGAAGCGTGCACCTGGCTCATGGCGGACACCACCGTGCGCCTGCCCATCATCAGGTATTTGATCAGGTAAGCGATGATCCTGATATAGGCAGTGTTGTAAATATTGATGCCGAAATTGCCCTTCATGGTCATGATCAATCCCAGGGCGATGACCACGGAGGGGGTGCCGGAGCCCAGGGTGATCAGGAAATCGGGAATCTTGCGGCCCCGGATCTTGGTGCGCTGCAAAAGATAGCTCATGGTGCAGGCCACCGCGATGCCGATGGTGGCGGTCACCGAAGCGTACACCAGGGAATTTTTCAGGCAGTTCATGGTTTCCGTGCGGCCGAACACCCCGGTCCAGTTGGTGAAAGTAAAGTTGTTTTGCTCAAACATCGTTTTGCCGATGTCGATTTTAAAGGACGTGGCGAAGATGGTGGCGAAGGGAATGAAGATCACCACCACGGAAAACAGCCCCACCAGCACCGTCAGCGGCAAGCGCCATTTGCGCAGATCCACGATGGCGGGCTGCGTGGATTTGCCGGACACGGTGATATACTGCCGTTTGGCCAGCACCACATCGGAAATAAACAGGATCACCAGCGCCATCACCATCAGAAACACCGCCATGCCGGTGGCGTCGTTCAGGGCCTGCTGGCCCAGGGACACGTATTCCACGATGCGGGTGGTGACGGTGTGCACCCGGCCCGGGCTGCCGATGATGGAAGGAATGCCGTAGCAGCTGGCGGCGCTGACGAACACCAGCAGCGCCCCGGAAATCAGGGAGGGCGTCATGATGGGCAGGGTGACGGTGAACAGGGTTTTCAAGGGCGAAGCGCCGGAAACGCGGCCCGCCTCCTCCAGGGAGGGGTCCATTTTTTCCATGGCCCGGCTGATGGTGATGAAGGCGTAGGGATAATAGAAGGTGGTCAGCACCCAGATCATGCCGGGCAGGCTGTACACGTTCAGGGGCCCCGGGGCGTCGCTCAAATGGAACAGCACCCGCAGCCATTGGTTGATGGTGCCCACGTTGGGGTTCAGCAGCCGCAGCCAGGCCATAGCGCCCACGTAGGGGGGCACCATGTAAGTCAGCACGAACAGGGCCCGGAAGAACTTTTTGCCGTACAGGTTGGTGCGCCCCACCAGCCAGGCCAGGGGGAAGGCCAGCAGCGTGCCCAGGATCATGGTCGCGAGGGCGGCGATCAGGGTGTTGGACAGGGCATCCAGGTTCAGGGAATAGGTATACAGCCGCTCAAAGGTTTCCAGGGAGAAGCTGTCGTTGGGGAAAAAGGCTTTGATCACCATGTACACCAGCGGCATCAGCTGGAACAGGAGCAGGAAATCCACGATCAAAAGAATGATGATCCATTTGAAATCGAACACCCAGCTCTTTTCCGCAGCCATGAGCAGGGTCAGCAGCACTGCGTCCAGGGCGATGAGGATGCCCACCAAAATAGCGGTGCGGCTGTTGCTCACGATGAGCTGCCACACCCAGGGTACCTCGTTCCGGGCGATCATGCGGAAGGCGTCCAGCTGCTTTTCCTTGTCCCGCACGCTTTTTTTCAGGGTGTTCACCCCGTCGGTGGAGGCAGCGGAATCGTTGCTGGTGAATAAAAGCTGCATCAGCATGGCCTGGCGCTCCTGCCCGGTCAGGGATGCCGCCTTCTCCGCCTGGGCGGGCAGGGGGGCCGCTTCATCCGTCAGGGCGGCAAGCAGCGCCTGGCGGAGGGCCGTTTTTTCCGTTTCATTCAAAGCGGCGATTTCCTTGCGCTGGGCGGTGCTCACCTTGGGGCCGTTCACCAGATAGGCGGCGTAGAGCAGCTTATAGGTCAGGGCCCGGCGTTCCCCCTCTGGGGCGGCGTTCAGCAGCGCCTCCGCTTCCCCGGCGGCGCCGTCCTTCTGGCTGTTCCAGGCAGCGAGCATGAGGGCCCGGGCCGTTTCGTCCACCTGGGCCTGCTGATCCGGGGGCAGGGCGGACAGCTGGGGGCTGAGCTTCTGGCTCCAGGCGGCGTCGGTATCCCGGCCCAGGTCATGGATGGCGTCGAAAGCCGCCTCCGCGCTGAACCCGGATGTGTCATAGGCCCGCTGGCCCATCACGCCCAGGACGATGATCGCCGCGCCCAGCAGCAGGAGCAGAAGCAGAGTCAGCTTCACTGCCAGGGTCCGGCGGCTATGGGGGGATACAGGCTGTTGTGCCGCGATTGCGTTGTTCATCCCTCACGCACCTCTCTGCGGTTGAAAAAATCATGGTAACCGTTCGGCTGTAAATCAGTTAGGAGTGAGGAGTTAGGAGTGAAGAGTTGAAAATTGTTCAATGCGCAATCAATTAACTCCTCACTCCTCATTCCTCACTCCTCACTTGGGGATTTAAAGTAAACCATGCAACGAACGGGGGAAGCCGCTATGCGGCTCCCCCCGCGCAAAGCAGATTCAATCGGCCCGGTTCGGAACGATTGCCGCTTTTATTTGGTCGTCACGATTTCGGTCCAGGCGGTGTTGATAGCTTCGCGGTTGCGGAAAGCGTTTTCCCAATCCACGCCCAGATCCTTCTTGATCAGTTCTTCGGTATCCACGGATTCATAGGGAATTTCCTTCATGCCGGCGAACACGGAATGCATGTAGCCCTGCAGGATCAGCTTCTGGGCTTCTTCGCTGAGCAGCCACTTTTCCACGGCTTCGCAGGCTTCCACGTTCACGTTCTTGCTGTGGTCTTCCGCCACGGTCATCACGGTGGAGGGGATCAGCACCACGCCGTCCTCGGGATAGATGCACTTTAAGTTGGTGATGGGGGTGCCCTTATCGGCTTCTTCCTTGAGCACCTTCAGGATGGATTCCTCCAGGATCATGATGGCGGCGCATTCCCCGCTCTGGAGCTTGCCGATGGCAGTGGAGCCGGATTCGATCATCACTTCATTGGCGGCCAGGCCCTTTAAGAAGTCCTTGCCGTAATGGTTATCCTGGATCAGGGACGCCACGGCGGCGTAGGTGGTGCCGCTGGTGAGGGGGTTGCCCATGGAGATGTAGCCCTTGAGGGCGGGATCGGTGGCGAAATCCTTGAAAGTCTTGGGAATGTTCACGCCCTTGGCGTTCCATTCGGCTTCCTTTTCAGGGTTGTAGGCCAGCACCATGTTGCACACCCGCACGGGATACCAGTAGCCCTCGGCGTCATAGGGGAAGCGCAGCAGGGTGTCGGGGTTCTCGATCTGGATGGGCTGGAGGTATCCGGCGTCCTTGAGCTCCAGGGAGAAGGCGGGCTCGGCCACCAGCAGCATATCGCAGCCCAAGGTGCCGGTTTCCATCTCTCCGTAAATCTTGGTGATCAGGGAGCTGGTGCCGCCGTAGAAGAAGAAGCTGCCGTCGTTGCCGGGCACCAGGTTGGGGAATTCGGCTTTAATGGCCTGATCCATCATGTCGATCACGAATGGATACATGGAAGAATAAATGACCAGCTCGCCTTCCACGTCTTCGTTCACGGCCAGGGCGGAGCTGCCCAGGGCGCATACCATCATCAGAGCGAGAATCAGCGCAGTGATTTTTTTCATGTTGTTTTCCTCCATTTTTTCTGTTTTCCTTTTTTCCGTTTTCCGTTGCTTTGCCCAGTGGGGCTCTGTTCCAATCATACCACATTTCCCAGGGTTTTGCAAGAAAAACCTGTCAGCGCTCAGGGCAATCGCTTACGAAATCAGCACGCTGCAAATCCGCGGAAAAACGTAGGGGCGGATATCATGTCAAGCGCCAAAAGGTAACAAACGACGACAAGACATAGGTTACAGTCTCCGGATGGTGCGGTTGAGCATCATATCCGCCCCTACACAATATGTTTTGTTTCTTAATTTCGTAATCATTTCTTCAT
>CAMOUF010000296.1 GCA_946626395.1 uncultured Clostridia bacterium | reverse complement strand
GTTTCCTCATCTGCCAGCATCATTTGGCGAAACCACAGATCTTCATACTTTGGCTCGTAGAGTGTTAACATATCGCTTTCTCCTGCAAATGCCGATTCACTGATCCAAAGCAATTATATCATTTCAATGAGAATCCAGCGCCTGCACGCAAGCGCTTGTCAATCGCTGTAAATGACTGCCCGCCATTTGAAAGGCGGGAAATCCTGATTCACGCCTGTCTCAGGACGGAAACAGGATCATGATTCCTGGGGAAGATAAAAGGTCTGCTTGGGGCCGGTATCCCGCATGAGGGTCAGGGGAGAGCGGAAGCGGGTCAGGTACAGATAGGTGTCGTACAGATCGCCCACGCAGCCGCCCCAGTGCAGGGCCAGCAGGATGGCGGCGCAGAATTGTTCCTGGGGCGTGGGCATCAGGAATACGGCGGCGCCGAACACCACCGTGAACACGCAGAAGGGGGCCAGCAGGGAAATCATGGAGGCCCGGCGGTACACATAAATGTCCGGCACCCCGCAATAGGCCACGGACAAGGTCAGGCCGAAGGTCAGCTTTTGCCGGGTCAACAGCTTGTAAGCGGCCCCGTGAACCAATTCATGCAGCACCAGATAGCAAAGCAGGCAGCCTAAGAAAATCAGATAGTCGGACAGGGAGAGGGATTCCATCAAATTCTGGGGCCGGATCAGCAGCCAGGAAATGAGAATCACCGCCGCCGCAATGATTAGATTGACCACGTTCAGCGTCACGGCCAGTTTTTTGTCCGTGGCGTCCACCACAAAAGCTTCCCGATAATTATCCGGAAGTTTCAACTCATAATTTTTCATTGGCTTTTTCTCCTTGCTGTTTACCATTTGCGAGCATTATCCACCTTGGCTTGCCATCCTGTCAGACTGTATCTATCTGCACTCTCGTTCTCCTAATGCCTATTGCCTACTCCTTCTTCTCCCATCGCCCATCCGGCACGTTTTTCCAGTCATGGGCCTTCATGCGGCTGTATTCCTCGGGGGTGATGGGCAGGATGGTGCCGTGCTTGAAGCCGTAGGGGAAGGAAAAGGACGCGTCGCTGCGGACGAACCGCCCGCTTTTCAGGCTGTCCGCCACGAAGGGCACATACCCCTGCCCGGCTCCCTTCGCTCCGTAAAAATCCAGAAACAGGCACCAGCGCCCGTCGTCCAGCCGCACGCAGGTGGGCGCTTCATACAGGCCCGCCTGAATCTGCTCCATGGAGCGGTCAAATTCGGGCACCCGGACAAAGGGCCCGTCCACGTGATCGGCTGCCAGCAGGATGATGCGCTCCGGGTTTCCATCGCTTTTCACGAAGAGATAGAATTTCCCGTCCTCCTCGTACATGGCCGAGTCG
Source organism: uncultured Clostridia bacterium (assembly GCA_946626395.1). Taxonomy (GTDB): domain Bacteria; phylum Bacillota; class Clostridia; order Christensenellales; family Aristaeellaceae; genus RUG563. Next base: position 2,923 of record CAMOUF010000296.1, on the reverse strand, counting down.
ATGCACCCGCTGTCCGGCTTGCGGTACAGCTCCCGGGGCGGGGTAAAGTGGACAAAATCCTTGGTATGGCTGGCATAAATGGCCATGGGGCCATAGGCGTTTTTTTCGTGGGTGGAGGACCAGTGCACCAGATAATCCTGGGCGTCCGGGTCAAAGATCACGTCCGGGGCCCACACGCAGCCGAAGGCCGGATCGCCCATGGGCAGCAGCTCTTCTTCCGTCCAGGCAAGCAGATCGTCGGACTGCCAATGGGCCAGGCATTTGCTGCCATTGCGGCCGATCTCCTTCCAGGAGTGATGGTATTTTCCCCGCATCCCGTAGGACAGGGACAGGTCGGTGGCCAGGATATGGACCCGGCCGTCGAACCGGCTTTTCACCACGGTCATATCCCGCACGCCCCGGTCGCCGTAATAAGCCCACAGAATGGGCTGGCCGCCGTTCAGGGCCTCCCAGTGGAAGCCGTCCCGGCTCAAGGCAAAATAGACCTGCTCTCCCTCGGGAGAGGTGGTTTCCCGGAAATGAACGAATAAATAGTGGGTCATGGGATCGCTCCTTTGCAGCGCTGGATTTATTTTCCGCGTTTCATTGTAACAGATTTTCCATGAGAACGCTACTGTTTTATTGTTTCAATGCAAAAACTTGTGGGGGATTCCAATACATTCCTGCTGTTTTGTTCCGAAATGAACCAAGAAGAAAGAACGCATTTGATGAATCCTTGATTGCTTTCTCGGAAGGGGGCGTGGGGGAAAGCGCTCTTTGGATGCCAAAAAGCGGTTTCCCCCACAAATTTTTATATTGTGCCATTTTTATTCTTCGCCCTCAAGGGCGCACCTTCACCCGGGCATCAAAAACCGCCGGGGGCAGGATAGCGGCGTAGAGCTTGCTGTACATGTCCCGCACCCAGTCCCGGGGATGGCCGGGGCCGATGGGCAGCTCCAGGATCTTGAATTCCACGCCATATACATTGGCTTGTACGCCGGTATCCAGCAGGCCATTCTTCAAATAAAAGTGCTGCCTGCGCAGGCGCTTCTCCCGCTCCTCCACCGTCAGGCCAAAATCGGGATGGTCGATTTCCAGCAGCACGCATTCCGCGTCCTGGAGGGGATGGGCCATCAAAGCCTGCAAAAAGGCGCTGCCCACGCCTTTTCCCCGATTTTGAGGAAGAACGGCCAGATAATCAAACAAATAAACGCTTTTCCCTTCCCGGGGGAGGATCACGAAAAAAGCATAGGCCAGCAGCTCTTCCCGGTCATAAGCGCCGAAGCAAACGTACTTTCCTTCCCGTCTGGCCTTCAGGATCATGGATAAAGGCTTCACCTCGTCCTGGGGAAAGTCCCGCACCAGAAAGCGCCCGTATACGTCCCGAATCTGTTCTTCATTGAATGAAAGCACCTGAATATCCCACACGTGATCATTCCCCCTCCGCTGTCTCAAAAAGATGGGGGAAACCCTTTGCAGGTTTCCCCCGATGCGTTTATGATCAATTATGCCTGACGGCCGATGGTGGCCTTGATGCGGCGCACGCCGGCGGAGGAGGATTCTTCCTTCTGGATCTTGAAGGAGACCAGGTCGCCGGTGTTGGAGGCATGGGGCCCGCCGCAGATTTCCTTGGAGAATTCGCCCATGGTGTACACCTTCACCCGCTCGCCGTACTTGCTTTCAAACAGGCCCATGGCGCCCTGGGCTTTGGCTTCGGCCACGGTCATTTCTTCCATGGTCACGGGAGCCTTGGCCTGGATGGCCACGTTCACCAGCCGTTCCACCTCGGCCAGTTCTTCGGGGGTCATTTTGCGGCCGAAGGTAAAGTCAAAGCGCAGGCGCTCGGCGGTGATGTTGCTGCCCTTCTGGTGCACCTCGTCCCCCAGCACCTTGCGCAGGGCGGCCTGGAGCAGATGGGTGGCGGTGTGGAGGCAGGCGGTCTGCTCGCTGGCGTCGGCCAGGCCGCCCTTGAAGCGCTGCTCCGCGCCCGCGTGGCTGGTTTCCTGGTGCTGCTTGAAGCGCTGGTCAAAGTCCGCCTGGTCCACGGTCAGGCCCTTTTCGGCGGCCAGCTCCCGGGTCATTTCAATGGGGAAGCCGTAGGTGTCGTAGAGCTTAAAGGCGCTGCGGCCGTCCAGGGTGGTGAGGGTAGCAAGCCGGGCGCTGATGGCCGCTTTCAGGGCATCCAGATCGCCCTTCTGGGCCGCTTCGATAATGGGCATCATGTCGGGGGAGGGGCGCAGCTTCTTGGTCTGGGCGTGGTTCTGGGCGCAGGTCACGGGGGCGGCGTCGGCAAGGATGGAGGACAGCAGGGCGCGGGTGTTCTGGATGTTGTTGTATACCTTTTCAAATTCCTTTTCGCCCTGCTTTAAGGTGCGGGCAAAGCGATCCTCTTCCAGCTTGAGCTGCTCCAGCACGAAGGCGGAGTTCTGCTGCAGCTCGGGATACACTTCGCTGTACTGGTCGATAATGACCTGAGCGATTTCGCAGGTGAAGCCCGCTTCCATGCCCAGCTGCATGGCGTAGCGCACGGCGCGGCGGATCAGGCGGCGCAGGATATAGCCCTGGTCCACGTTGGAGGGAGACACGCCCCGGGGGTCGCCCAGGATGAAAGTGGCGGTGCGCATATGGTCGGCGATGATGCGGAAGGCCTTGGTGGTGGCTTCGTCGGCGTCGTAACGCTTGCCGGACAGCTCCGCGATTTTGCCCAGGATGCGCTCAAAGATATCGGTTTCGTATACGCTCTTTTTGCCGGTCAGCACGCAGACGGTGCGCTCCAGGCCCATGCCGGTGTCCACGTTCTTCTGCTCCAGGGGAATGAAGCTGCCGTCCTGCTGCTTGTTGTACTGCATGAACACGTCGTTCCAGATTTCCAGATACGCGCCGCACTTGCAGGCAGGGGAGCAGCCCGGTCCGCAGGGCTCCTTCACGATCATGAACATTTCGG
>CAMOUF010000295.1 GCA_946626395.1 uncultured Clostridia bacterium | reverse complement strand
GCGCGAAAAAAAAAGACCCCCCGAGGGGGAGCACGACAGGGGGGGGGGCGGGGGGGGATTGCACATCCTCGGCCCCGAGCGCCAGGAGCCCCGCCGTATCGACAACCAGCTCCGTGGCCGCGCAGGCCGTCAGGGCGACCCCGGCTCCAGCCAGTTCTTTATCGCCCTGGAGGACGATTTGATGCGCCTCTTTGGCGGCGAACGCATTCAGCCCCTGATCGAAAAGCTGGGCATGGACGAGGATACGCCCCTGGAAGCGGGCATGCTGACCAAGCAAATCGAAAACGCCCAGAAGCGGGTGGAAAGCCGCAACTACGAAATCCGTAAGCACGTGCTGCAGTATGACGACGTGATGAACCAGCAGCGCGGAGTGATCTATGGCCAGCGCCATCAGGTGCTGCGGGGCGAGGATATGCAGGGCGTGGTTGCTACCATGCGGGACGCCCTCATCGACGAAGCCTGCACCCGCTACCTGGCCGGGGAAAAGAACAGCGAATGGGATTTGAAGGGCCTGGCGGAATACCTGGAGCGGCTGTGCGTGCCCCATGGCACCATCGAAGCCAACACCGATTCCTTCATGAACTTTAAGAAGGAAGAAGCCGCCGAATTCCTGAAAAAAGCCTCCGCCCGGTTCTATGAGGAGCGGGAGCAGCAAATCACGGAGCTTGGCATCGACATGCGCAAGCTGGAGCGGAACGTGCTGCTTCGGGCCGTGGACATGCGCTGGATGGACCACATCGACGCCATGGACCAATTGCGGGACGGCATCGGCCTGCGCGCCTACGCCCAGCGGGACCCCGTCAACGAATACAAGATCGAAAGCTACGATATGTTTGAGGAAATGGTGCACCTGATTCGGGAGGACACCGTGCGGTATCTGTATCAGATCCGCATCGAAAAGGCCCCCGAGCGCCAGAGCACCGTGAAGGTCACCGGCACCAATCAGCCCGCCGAAGGCGGCGCTCCCACCGCCGCCCAGCGCCAGGCCGCACGCATCAACCAGCGTCTCCAGGCCCGGCCCCAGAGCGGAAACGGCGCGCCCCAGCAGCCCGTCAAGGTGGCCAAGAAAATCGGCCGCAACGATCCCTGCCCCTGCGGCAGCGGCAAGAAATACAAGAACTGCTGCGGAAGGAATGTAGGCGCGGGAGAAGAATGAATTTTCGCGCCGCCTGCCCGAAGCGGCAGCCCGGGAGCTTGGAGTGTTTCCAAGGCGGAAGCGCCATAGCAAACTCCACTCTCCACACTCCAAACTCCAAACTGAACGAAAAGGAGAGATCAATATGATATTGGAACTGGATCAATTTACCCAGCGGGTGGACGGCCTGCGCAGCCAGCTCAAGGAAGTGGGCGAGGGGCTGCATATCGAGGATATGGAGCGGGAGCTCCAGGAGCTCCACGAGGAAATGAACGCAGACGGGTTCTGGGATAACCTGGAGCGCTCCACCCACGTGAACCGCCGCATCGCCAATTTGGAAGGCAAAATCAAGCATTACCAATCCCTCCTGTCCGGCTGCGACGACGTGGAAACCATGATCGAGCTGGCCAACGAGGAAAACGACGAATCCATGGTGGAGGAAATTTCCGGCGAGCTGGAAAAGCTGAGCAAGGAAACGGAAGCCCTGGCCCTGGAAACCCTGATGCGGGGCCAGTACGACGATAATGACGCCGTGCTTTCCCTCCACGCGGGGGCGGGCGGCACAGAGGCCCAGGACTGGACCAGCATGCTTTACCGCATGTATACCCGTTACTGCGAGCGCATGGGCTTTACGGTCAAGCTGCTGGACCTGCTGGATGGGGACGAGGCGGGCATCAAATCCGTGACTTTTGAAGTGTCCGGCGATCATGCCTACGGGTATCTTCGCGGGGAAAAGGGAGTGCACCGGCTGGGGCGCATTTCCCCCCTTGACGCCAACGCCCGGCGGCATACCTCCTTCGCCTCCCTGGATGTGGCCCCCATGCTTGAGGAGGACGACAGCGAAATCGAAATCGATATGAAGTACGTCCGGGTGGACACCTACCATTCCTCCGGCGCGGGCGGCCAGAACGTGAACAAGACCTCCTCTGCCGTGCGCATGACCTATGTCAAGGACGACGTGACCATCGTGGTGTCCTGCCAGACGGAGCGCGACCAGGTGCAGAACCGCGCCACCTGTATTAAAATGCTTAAGGCCAAGCTGCTGGAATTGCGGGAGCGGGCCAAAGAGCAGGAAATGGCCGACATCAAGGGCGAAATGAAGAAGATCGAATGGGGCAGCCAGATCCGCTCCTATGTGTTCCAGCCCTACACCATGGTGAAGGATCACCGCACCGGCTTTGAGTCCGGCAACATCGACGACGTGATGGACGGCAACCTGGAGGGCTTCACCACGGCGTACTTGAAGATGCAGTAAGATGCAGCGGAGGGGGGAATTGCTGAGGAACTGCTTTTGCGTCATAAGCGGTTCCTCCGCGCCTCCTCCGAAAGCAGAATCGAATTGAATTCATTCTTTGGATGCATTTTTTTCTCGCGTTACTTGAGGGGAATATATGAAACGCATTCTGTATTTCTTTCTTGGCTTGATCGCCTTTCTGTCCCTGCTCTGTTCTATCGCCGTTTCCTGTGTCACCAACGCGGCGATGATGAAGCAGGGGTTTTTGCAATTTTCCCAAACGGAGCATCTGTCCGTTTCCGCTTCCCGGTATGGGGATTATGCCGTTGCTTTGGTCAATTACCTGGACGGGAAAATCGATTTGCCCCGGGTGCCTGCCTATGACGGCCAAGGCGGCGTGAAGGAAGCCTTTTCCGAAAAGGAAAACGCCCATTTGGCCGATGTGCGCGGCATCGTCAATTTCCTTAAAATCATCCGCTGGGCGGGCGGCGGCCTGACGCTCCTTCTTCTGTTGGCGCTGTATATAAAGCACAAAGCTGATCCCGCCGCCTTTTTTGCGGAAGTCGCCCGGAGCTTTGCCCTTTCCGCCTTATTTCTGCTTTTATTCGCCTCGGCCCTGGCGGTATGGGGCATCGTGAACTTTGACGGGCTGTTCGTCACCTTCCACAAGGTCGCTTTTACCAATGACCTGTGGCTGCTGAACCCCAATGCCGATCTGCTGCTGGCCTTGATGCCCCTGCCCTTTTTCACCTGGTATGTGGGGGAAATCCTCAAATCCATGCTGCCGGTGCTGGGCATGATGCTGCTGGTGATCATTGCGTGGCTGCGAAATGATAAAAAACAAAAGGAAACAAACGAACCATGAATTATTTTGAAGCCTGCCAAAATCAATTGCCCGCTTTGCAAAGCAAGGACCACATCCGCATTCTGGCCATCGAATCCAGCTGCGATGAAACCGCGGCGGCGGTGATCGAGGACGGGCGGAAAATCCTCTCCAACGCGGTGTTTACCCAAATCGACATGCACGCCCTCTACGGCGGCGTGGTGCCGGAAATCGCCAGCCGGGCCCATGTGGAAAAGGTGGACCTGATGGTGGATCAGGCGTTAAAGGACGCTGGCATGGCTTTGGGGGATGTGGACGCCATCGGCGTCACCTACGGACCCGGCCTGGTGGGGGCACTGCTGATTGGCGTTTCCTGCGCCAAGGCCCTGGCCTTCGCGGCGAAAAAGCCCCTGGTGCCGGTGAACCACATCGAGGGCCACATCTGCGCCAACTTTCTCACCCATCCGGATTTGAAACCGCCCTTTGCCTGCCTGGTGGTCAGCGGGGGTCACAGCCATTTATTCTCGGTGGAGGATTACGGCATGTTCCGCATTATCGGCCAGACCCAGGACGACGCGGCGGGGGAAGCCTTTGACAAAGCCGCCCGTGTGCTGAACATTCCCTATCCCGGCGGGCCCCTGCTGGATAAGCTGGCCGAAACCGGGAACCCTCACGCCCTGAAGCTGCCCCGGCCCAAAACGGAAGGGCGCTATGATTATTCCTTCTCGGGGCTGAAAACCGCTTTTATCAACGCTGTCCATAATGCCCGGCAGAAGGGCGAGGATTTGAACGACGCCGACCTGGCCGCTTCCTTCCGGGCTGCCGTGGTTTCTTTCCTGGTGGACAAGGCCATGCTGGCGGCAGAAGAACTGGGCCTTCCCAAAATGGCCCTGGCCGGAGGGGTGTCGGCCAACAGTCTGCTGAGAAGAGAAATGGAAGCCGCCTGCAAAAAGCGCGGAATTGAGCTGTATATGCCCAAGCTCAACCTGTGCGGGGACAACGCCGCCATGATCGGCTCCGCCGCCTATTATCATCTGATGCGAGGGGAAATCGCTGATTTGACCTTGAACGCCAGGCCCGCTTTACGACTCTAACGTCCAGCCAAAGGAGGATTTCCCATGTCCACGACCCGCATGCCCCTGCGCCATTTAATGAAGCGATTCCTGCCTTATTACAGGAAATACAGAAAGGAAATCGCCCTGGACCTGTTCTGTGCCCTGATGACCACGGGCTGCGAAATCGTGTTTCCCCAGATTATCCGCATGATCACCAATCAGGCGGTGGCGGATTACACGAAGATCACCACCTCCTGGGTGCTGACCCTGGGCGGGGTGTATTTGCTGCTGCGGATCATCGACACGGCGGCCAACCACTTCATGCAGTATTGGGGCCATGTGACCGGGGCCAAGCTGGAAACGGACATGCGCAGCGATCTGTTCAACCATTTGCAACAATTGTCCTTTTCCTATTACAACGAAACCAAGGTAGGCCAGATCATGGCCCGCATCACCTCCGACCTGTTTGACGTGACGGAGTTTTCCCATCACTGCCCCGAAGAATTCCTGATCGCCGGGGTGAAGATCACCGCGTCCTTTATCATCCTGTGCACCATGAGCGTGCCCCTGACCCTGATGATTTTTATTCTCCTTCCCTTTATGCTCATCGGCACCCGGTATTTCCGCCGGAAAATGCGGGCGGCCTTCAAGGACGCCCGGCACCAGGTGGGGGAGATCAACGCCCAGGTGGAGGACAGCCTGCTGGGCGTGCGGGTGGTCAAGTCCTTCGCCAATGAGGATTTGGAAATCGAAAAGTTTGACAGGGGCAATGAAAAGTTCTTCGGCTTTAAGCGCATGCAGTACCGCTATATGGCGGGGTTCAACACCGTGACAAGGCTCTTTGACGGGCTCATGTACATTACGGTGGTGGTAGTGGGCGCGCTGTTTTTAAAGGACGGAAAGCTGGCGGTGGGGGATTATACCGCCTTCCTGCTTTATATTTCCACCCTGCTTACCTCCATCCGCCGCATCGTGGATTTCTCCGAGCAGTTTGAGCGGGGCATGACGGGCATCGAGCGCTTCTGCGAAATCATGGACGCGCCGGTGGAAATCAAGGACAATCCCGGCGCCAAGCCTATCGGCGAGGTCAAAGGGGAAGTCCGTTTTGAAAAGGTGGGCTTCCATTACGCCGACGACGTGACCCACGAGGTGCTGGGCAGCGTGGATATGCTGGTGAAAGCAGGGCAGAACGTGGCGCTGGTTGGGCCCAGCGGCGCGGGGAAAACGACGCTTTGCAACCTGATCCCTCGCTTTTACGATGTGACCAGCGGCCGCATCACCATTGACGGCCAGGATATTCAGGGCATCACCCTTTCCTCCCTGCGCAATTCCATCGGCATGGTGCAGCAGGAGGTCTATCTTTTCTCCGGCACCGTGCGGGACAATATTTCTTACGGCAAGCCGGGGGCCACGGAGGATGAAATCATCTTGGCCGCCAAGCGGGCCGGGGCCCATGAATTCATTGCCAAGCTGCCCAACGGCTATGATACCTATATCGGCGAGCGGGGCGTGAAGCTCAGCGGCGGTCAGAAGCAGCGGCTGTCCATCGCCCGGGTGTTCCTGAAAAATCCGCCCATCCTGATTCTGGACGAAGCCACCAGCGCCCTGGACAACGAAAGCGAGCTGCTGGTGCAGCGTTCTCTGGAGGAGCTGGCCAAGGGCCGCACCACCTTCACCATCGCCCACCGGCTGACTACCATCCGCAACGCCGACGTGATCTGGGTGCTGACGGAAAAGGGCATCGAGGAGACCGGCACCCACGACGAGCTGATGAAGCGGCATGGCATCTATTATTCTCTATACAGCATGTACAGCGGCAAAACCGCGTAAAAAAGAATCGGGTATTGCATTTCTTTGTATTTAATGGTATAATTTCTGCGTGATATAGATAGCGTTTTAAGATTCATGCCATATTTTCCCGATCCTTCACGCGCCCGGCGCGAGGAAGATAGAACGTATTCTCATTAAAGGAGGACGAAGAAATGAAGAAAATCCTTGCTTTGGTTCTGGCGCTGATGATGGCGCTGTGCGCTTTCCCCGCCCTGGCGGACGTGGCCGCTGACGTGGAAGCGGGCCAGGCCCTGACCCATGACCAGCTGGTGGAAAAGGCCCTGGCCGAAAGCGGCAATTTCGTTGTGTACGGCAACACCAGCCGCATCGCCACCGCCGCCGAGGATTTCGGCAAGCTGTATAACATCACCGTGGAATCCAATAACTTAAAGGATCAGGAAATCTACACCAAGCTGCGCAATGAAACCGGCGCGGCCGCCGCGGACATGGTCATGATCCAGGACGGCGCCCAGCTCACCGACGCCATCGACGAGGGCCTGGTGATCAACTTTGTGCCCGCCGAGGTGAAGGATGTTCTGACCGAAGCGGACCAGCAGCCCGCTCTGGTGCATCAGTACATCAATAAGCTGTTTATCTACAATAATCTGGGCGATTCCGTGCCCGCCATCAAGAACGTGTGGGAGCTGACCGCCCCCGAAATGAAGGGCAGCGTGATTTTCAAGAATCCCGAAAGCGAAAAGGTGAACATGAACTTCCTGGTCATGTGCACCAAGGACGAATGGGCCGCCAAGCTGGCCGACGCCTACAAAGCCTGGAAGGGCGAGGACATCGACCTGGGCAGCTACAAGAACGCGGGCTATAAGTGGGTGGCTGAATTCCTGGATAACGTGACCTTCGGCAAGTCCGACACCACCATCGCCGAGGAAGTGAGCCAGGAAACCGCCGCGGGCAAGATCGGCCTGTTCGTGCTGTCCAAGCTGCGCTCCTCCTCCGTGCTGACGGACAACCTGACCGTGGCCCAGTATGACGCTTCCGCCAACGGCTACGCCGTGAACCCCTTCGCGGGCTTCATGTATCCCATGTACACCATGATCAACACCAAAGCCACCCGGCCCTACACCGCCATGCTGTTCATCGAATACCTGATGACCCAGGACGGCTTCAAGCCCTGGGGCAAGAGCATCGGCGCCTATTCCCCCAACCCGGCCATCACGGTGAACGAGGGCGACCTGACCATCGACGTGTGGAAGACCAACCTGGTGATGGAAGACGCGGATTACATCCTGGACAGCTTTGAAGTGGAAGACTTCATCCTGCAGCACTGCCAGCGGTGATTTCCTGACGGCAGCCATTTCGCCGGCGGGACGGTTCAGCCCGTCCCGCCGATTTTGTATCTGTACGCTTTTTCCCGAAGGGAGGAGTCTGAATGGATCAGGCCCGGACCCAGAACGTCCGGATGAACCGGATGAAGGGCAGGGTGCGCGCCTGGCTGAGCAAGCCAGCCAACATTATCCTGCTGATTTTCCTGGCGACGCTGGCGGTGCTGTCGCGGTCTCCGCTGCTTTCCATGCTGACGGAAACCGTCACCATCCACGTGGGCCGCGAAGCCCGGGCGGCCAGGCTGCCGGCGGGCAGCCTGTCGCTGTACCAT
>CAMOUF010000294.1 GCA_946626395.1 uncultured Clostridia bacterium | reverse complement strand
GGGGAACCTCTCTTATAGCCAGACGGCCCGAAGGGACGCATGGCGCGGTTTCACACAAATAACATGGTGAACGGAGCATGGGCAAGCGAAGCGCAGGCCATGCGAAGCAATTCCAAAGAGAGGTTCACCCCACAAGCTTTTGCATTGAGGCAATGTTCCGTTAATCGTTTTCAATCAGCTGATATTCCCCGCTCCGCAGGACGGCCAGCAGCGCTTCATTGCTTTGGATGCGCTTCCGGGTCAGGATGCCGCCGCAGGGCGGGTCGTCGGGGTGGTGGAAATCGGAACCGCTGGTTTTGATTTTGTGCTCCAGATCCGCCAGGGCGTTGGCCAGGTTGTTGTGGGAGTTGTGGCGCAGGTTGCCGTTGAACACCTCGTAGCCGTCCAGCAGGCCGGGGTCCATCATCAGCGTGCCCACCCGGAAGGGATGAGCGTGCACGATGAGCATCCCCGCGTCCCGGGCGGCGCAGCTCAATTCTTCCAGAGTCATTTTCCGCATATCCCCGGTGTCCCTGAGCCATTGGGGCGTGACGCCGTAAATCAGATAATCGTTGGGAAGATAGGCGGGCCAGTCCGCGGGCGTCAGGTTGATTTCGCAGCCCAGCAGCACGTCGAAATCCGCCCCGGCAGCGGCCTTGAGGGCTTCATAGCCGTACAGAAAAAAATCCACCTTGTCCGCCCAGGTGAGCTCCTCCCGCTTTTGGTAGGTGCCCAGGTTGATGTGATTGGTGGAAACGACGCCGCTGTACCCCGCCGCCCTGTAGCGGGCAATCAGCGTTTCCGCCGGGCAGGTGGAGCAGGCGCTCACTTCGCTGGTATGGCAGTGCAGTTCCAAACGGTACATAGAAATGTGTTCCTTCTTTCGTGGCAGCAATTTTAGCATCCAGGTGAAGCTCAAAGTTATAAGTTCTAAGCAGAATCGTTTCAATCATCGGCGCGCGGAATCGTATTGATCTGAATCAGCTTGGAACTTCCAGCTTAGAGCTTTTGCACAATGACCCGTTACTGAACGGATTCCCTGCTATTTGATGTTCAGAAATTTCAGCTTGGGGCGGATTTTGTTGGCATAGATCATAACCATCCCCATCAGCAGATGATCGTACAGCAGCATGCACAGCACATAGGCCGCGAAAAACAGGATGGTCATGACCGCGCCCATTTCTTTGAATTCCTCCAGGGCGGCGTTTAGGGGGAAGAGCAGGTTCAGCAGGGCGTACATCAGCAGCATGGAAACGGAGAACAGAAGCAGCTTGGCCCCAACCCGCAGGGGCCGCCTGGGAATCTTGTCCAGCTTCCATTTCACGATGGGGTAATAGCCGATGAACAGATAAAAGAACGCCGCTTCCTTGTCAAAATCCATCAGCAGCGCCAGCAGGGACACGGCGAAAAAGGTGGCCCAGGCCGCCCCTTCCCCAAACTCCAGCAGGATGGGCAGCAGCAGCAGGCCGCACAGCATGGGCACCGCGTAGGTGGCAATGGGGATCACCCCGCCCAGCAGCATCACCGCGATGGACAGCCCGGCGGCCAGGCCGCAAAAGGCCGCCATCATGCTTTGCCGCCGGGCCTTGGAACGGTTTGTGGACATGGTTTCCTCCTTGATTCAATCCCTTCTGCTGCCGGTCTGCCGCTCGTCCGTCACGTCATATAAATTCAGGGCGTGCTCCCGGATATAGCGCTTCTGATAGTGGTGGGTCAGATCCCGGCGGCTGTAATAGCCTGTTCCCTGGGGATCGCCGTACAGGGAAAGCAGCCCGTTCAAATCGGGCAGGGCGCTGTAATAGGCTTCGTCCAGGGCTTCCGCCTCCGCAATCACAGCGGCAAAGTCCATGGCCTGATAGCGGCTGAAATTGTCCGGCGTCAGGGAAATCAGCAGGGCCCGGTTTTCCTCCGGGGGAAGGGGCCTCTGCCCCATCCATTGGCTTTCCGGCTGATAGATATTTTGGTTCAGCAGGGAAAGCAGAGCGGGCGGCAGCCCCTCCGCGTCCCGGGTTGAAAAGCGGATGCCGGAGAGGGATGCGCCCCGTCCCTCCTCGTGGGGGATAAACAGACGGGGCCGCTCCACCCCCGCTCCCCGCAGCAGGGAAACCAGTTCTTCCGCCTGGGGCGCGCTTTCCCGGGTCAGGGGAATGCCCGCAGTGACCTGAAAGCCCGCTGTCCGGGCCAGGCCCAGGGTGGAGAGCATGAACTGAAAATCTCCCCGCCTGCCCGCAAAAGTGTCATGATAAGCCGGAAGGCCGTAAAAGGTGAAGTTCAGGGATTCCGCCCCGTTCTCCCGCAGCTCATTTAGCAGTGCCGCCATCTCCCCGGGGGAGCGGAACGCCATTCCGTCCAGCTGCAAATACTTTCCCGTCACCGAGCCGATGCTGTTCAAAAAGGCCACCGCCCGGGGCAATTGGGGATGATCCATGGAATAGCCGAAGGAAAAATGAAAGGTCAGGCCGGGCCGCTCCCGGGATATCCATTGATGGAACGCCTTGGCGTAAGCCGCGCTTTGCTCGTAATCCAGCCCCGGGGTTTTGCCGTTCCAGGATAAAAGGCAGTACCGGCAATGGCAGGCGCAGGGCACGCACAGGGTTTGCAGCATTACAGACCTGGTAATCATCCTTCACACCCCTGTTACAGTAAATATTGATACACCGCCCAGAAATGGCAAAAGGAGCCCAGCAGGCAGAACACATGGAACACGCAGTGGATATACCTGCGTTTGGC
>CAMOUF010000293.1 GCA_946626395.1 uncultured Clostridia bacterium | reverse complement strand
GTTAAATGCGCTAAACTATGTTTAAGACGGGACAGGATATATCCCGAAACAATCATATGAAAGGTGGGCTATCCCATGAAAAAACTGTTAGCGTGCGCGCTTGCTGCCATGATGTTGCTTGGCATCTGCTGCCCGGTGCTTGCGGAGGACGAAGTGCTGGTGATTTACAGTGCCCGCAACGAGCGGCTGAACAATATCGTCATTCCGGCTTTTGAAGCCGCCACCGGCATCAAGGTGGAAATGATCACCGGCTCCTCCGGCGAAGTGCTCCAGCGCGTGAAGAGCGAAGTGGAAACCGGCAACGTGACCGTGGATATCCACTGGGCCGCCGACGAAACCATGCTGGCCGCCAACCGCGACCTGTTCGAGGTGTATGTGTCCAGCGAGAACGACGCCCTCTATCCCCAGTTCCAGAACGACGGCACCAACTGCTTCAACAACGCTTACGCCGAGCCCAACGTGATGATCGTGAACACCGAAGTGCTGGCCAAGCTGGGCATTGAAGTGAACAGCTATGCCGACCTGCTCCAGCCCGAACTCAAGGGCAAGATCATTTCCGCCGACCCCGCCAACTCTTCCTCCGCCTTCCAGTGCCTGATCGGCATGCTGTACGGCATGGGCAACGGCGATCCCCTGAGCAAGGAAGCCTGGGACTTCATTGACGCCTTCCTCAAAATCAAGGGCGATGTGGCCGCCAACTCTTCCTCCCAGGTGTACAACGGCGTTGCCAACGGCGAATATGCGGTGGGCCTGAGCTATGAAGACCCCTGCGTGGAACTGCAGGCCAAGGGTGAAAAGCCTGTGAAGGTCATCTACGCCACCGAGGGCACCGTGTATCCCGGCGAATCTGTACAGATCATCAAGGGCGCTCCCCACATGGAAGCCGCCAAGAAGTTCGTGGACTTCGTGCTGAGCGAGGAAAGCCAGACCGCTGTGGCCGCCGCCCTGAACCTGCGCCCCCTGCGCGCCGGCATCCCGGTCAACGAGAAGATGATTCCCGACAGCGAGATCAAGCAGTTCGACACCTACTCCACCAAGTTCGTGGCCGAGCATAAGGCCGAGATCGTGAAAATGTACCTGGATCACGTGGAAATGAACATGGAATAATCCTTTGCCATCGCGCAGAAAGGCCGGGAAGTTTTACCGCTTCCCGGCCTTTGGCAAAATAAGACATTCGGAATGAGTGCTTAAAGGATACTTTAAGTGATTTAGGCAGTAGGCATTAGGGAGAGGGTACACCCAACAAGCCTTCCCCTTGAGGGGAAGGCTTTTGGCTGGTTCCCTGATTCCTAAAGCCTATTGCCTTAGTGACTTAAAGTACCTATAAAAGCTGAGCGACCAACCACAAGAAGGAGATCAATATGGGCGTAGCGATTCATGTAGACAACGTGACCAAAATGTACGGGAAGAACGTGGTAATCCAGGGGCTGTCGGCGGAGATCAAGCCGGGGGAATTCTTCACCCTGCTGGGACCTTCCGGGTGCGGGAAGACCACGCTGCTCCGTATGATCATCGGATTCAACACCATCGAGGGCGGGGAGATCCGGGTCAACGATAAAGTGATCAACAACATCCCCACCAACAAACGGAACATGGGCATGGTGTTCCAGAATTACGCCGTGTTCCCCCACATGAGCGTGCGGGACAACGTGGCATACGGCCTGAAAACACGGAAGGTTCCGCGGGCGGAGCGCTATAAGAAGGCCGACGAAATTCTGAAGCTGGTGAAGATCGACCAGTACGCCGACCGGATGCCCACCCAGCTGTCCGGCGGCCAGCAGCAGCGCGTGGCCCTGGCCCGCGCCATCGTCATCGAGCAGGAAGTACTGCTGATGGACGAGCCGCTCAGTAACCTGGATGCCAAACTCCGGGTGGAAATGCGCAACGTGATCAAGCGGATTCAGCACCAGATCGGCATCACCACCGTGTACGTGACCCATGACCAGGAGGAAGCCCTGGCCATTTCCGACCGCATCGCCGTCATGAACGGCGGCGTGATCCAGCAGGTTGGCACCCCCAAGCATATCTACCAGCGGCCCGCCAACGAGTTTGTTTCCACGTTCATTGGCCTTTCCAATCTGCTGGACGCGGACTGCAAGGACAACACCCTGGACTTTGGCGGCAATTACCGCGTCCCGGTGAACACGCTGAAAGACGGCGTATCCGGCAAGGTGCACGTGGCCGTGCGGCCCGAGGAATTCCCCATCCACACTGACGGCGCGCCCGGCATCCCCGCCACGGTGACCAGCAGCGTGTTCCTGGGCATGACCCAGCACTACTTCATGCAGCTGCAGAACGGCAGGGAAATCGAAGTGGTGGAGAACAGCGACCTGACCGACATCATCCCCGACGGCAGCAAAGTAACATTGCAGATCATGCCCCACAAGGTGAACATCTTTGACGCGGAAACCCGGGCTACCCTGATTCGGGAGGGAGCGTGAACGCGATGAAAAAGCGCAGGTATTCCCCCATCTGGACGTTCCTGGCTTTCCTGATCCTGGCGCTGTTTGTGATTTTTGTGGTGTATCCCCTGATCCTGATCCTCTACAAGAGCGTCATCAATCCTTCGGACAACAGCCTGACCTTTGAAAACTTCACCCGCTTCTTCACCCGCAAATACTACACCAACACCCTGAAAAACTCCTTTGCCGTCACCGTCGTATCCACACTGATCAGCGCCACCCTGGGCCTGCTGATCGCCTACATCACGCGCCAGTACAAAATCGCGGGCAGCAAATGGCTGAACATCTGCATCGTGGTCAGTTACCTGTCCCCGCCTTTTATCGGCGCTTACGCATGGATCCAGCTGCTGGGCCGCAACGGCCTGTTCACCCGCATCATCAACAGCCTGTTCGGCATCCAGTTCGGCGGGATTTACGGGTTCGCGGGCATTGTGCTGGTGTTCTCGCTCCAGTCTTTCCCACTGGTGTATATGTATGTGGCAGGCGCGCTGCAGAACCTGGACAACTCCCTGAACGAGGCGGCGGAGAGCTTGGGCGCCAACAACTTCCAGCGGGTCACGGGCATCATCCTGCCGCTGGTGCTGCCCACGGTGCTGGCCTCCTCCCTGCTGGTGTTCATGCGGGTGTTCTCCGACTT
>CAMOUF010000292.1 GCA_946626395.1 uncultured Clostridia bacterium | reverse complement strand
CCGCAAACCTGTTCAAAAAGCGGGATTTGGGCGTTGAAATGACGGAATCCGCTTACGAATCCGCGTCGCCGTCCCAGAAATCCTGCTGTTCGGGGGCGGAATCTGCTTCCTCCTCCGCGTTCAGGTACCGCACCGCGTCCCCGGGGTCGATGGCCTCCACCTGGCGCAGCTTCCGCTCAATGGTGCGGGTTTTTTTGCTGGCGGATTCAATGGATTCGGCGGCGGCATGGAGCTTTTTCTGGGTGGAATCCAGCAGCTGGGAGAATTTGCCGAATTCGGTTTTCACCGCGCTGAGCAGCTGCCACACTTCGCCGGTGCGCTGCTCGATGGCCAGGGTGCGGAAGCCCACCTGCAGGCTGGTCAGCAGCGCGTTCAGCGTGGTGGGTCCGGCCACCACCACCCGCTGCTTTTCCTGCAGCTCCTCCGTCAGCCCAGGCACACGCAGGGCCTCTGCGTAGAGCCCTTCGATGGGCAGGAACATAATGGCAAAATCGGTGGTGTAGGGCGGCTCGATGTATTTGCCGGCGATGCGCTTGGCCTCCACCTTCAGGGCCGTTTGCAGGGCCCCGGCGGCAGCATTGACCACGGCGGGATCGCCGATGTCGTAGGCGGGCAGAAGCCGCTCGTAATCCTCGATGGGAAATTTGGAGTCGATGGGCAGGTACACCGTGTGGTCCCCCTGGCCGGGCAGCTTCACCGCGTATTCCACCCGCTGGGCGGAGGAGGGCACCACGGCCACGTTTTCGTCATACTGGCTGGGAGACAGCACCTGGGACAGCAGGGCCCCCAGCTGCATTTCGCCCCAGACGCCCCGGGTTTTCACGTTGGTGAGCACCTTTTTCAAATCGCCCACCCCGGCGGCCAGATGCTGCATTTCCCCCAGGCCCTTATACACCTGCTCCAGCCGCTGGCTCACCTGGGAAAAGCTGTCGTTCAGGCGCTGATCCAGGGTAGCGTACAGCTTTTCGTCCACCGTCCGGCGCATTTCCTCCAGCCTGCGGCTGTTTTCCTCCTGCATGCTTTGAACGCTCTTAGCCAGGGTATCCCGCATGGCGGAAATGCGTGCGTCGTTCTGGGTCAGCTTTTCATCCAGCACGGCGGTGACCCGGTGGAGCCGGGTATCCTGTCCCTCTCCAAAGGCGTCCAGCCGGGCGGACAGCTGGTGCATCAGCTGGGCCTGGTCCCGGTTGCGCTCGTCCATGGCCTGCATCAGCAGGGAGGACTGCATTTCCCCGTACTGGTACAAATCATTCCGGCTCAGCGCTTCCTTGGCCGCCTCGTCCAGGCGGCGGTTCAGGGTATCCTGCCGCCAATCGGCCCAGCGCTCGTTGCGGTTCTGCTGGATCAGCAGCAGCACCAGCAGGGCCACGGCGGCCAAAGCCAGCAGCACCGCCAGCAGCGGCAGCGCGTCAGCCATGGGACCTGCCCTCCCGCCAATGGGGATAGCACAGGCCGATGTAGCGGATTTCATCCTGATTGTCGATGAGCACCTGGGCCCCCTGCTTGATCACCCGGCCCTGGCCGTCCACCCGGGTGTTCATGGTGGCTTTCCGCCCGCACCAGCACAGGGAGCCGGTGACCTCCTGAATGTCCTCCGCCAGCCGCAGCAGCGCCGCCGAGCCGGGGAAGAACTGGCCCATGAAATCCGTTTTCAGGCCATAGCAGAAGATTTCCAGGTCTCCCGCCATATCGGCCATTTCCTGCACCTGTTCTTCGGTGAGGAACTGGGCCTCGTCTACAAACACGTACTGGAAATCCGAATGGGCATGCTGCACCGCCAGCCAGTTTAGCTGCTCCCGGAAGCTGTGGCCCGCCTCCAGCACGATGTCCGCCTCCGCCTGGAGCCCCACCCGGGAGTATACCGTGTTCACGGAAATGCGGGTGTCCACCGCCGGCTTTACCAGCGCCACCTTCAAATTCAATTGCAGGTAATTGTACCGCTGCATCAAAAGCTGGGCCGTTTTGCTGGAGCCCATCACGCCATGATAAAAATGGAGCATGTGATAACCTCGAATGAATAGATTCTTGTGTGCCGGGATTCTTTCCGGCATTTGCGCGGATACAGAAGA
This sequence comes from uncultured Clostridia bacterium, assembly GCA_946626395.1. Lineage (GTDB taxonomy): Bacteria > Bacillota > Clostridia > Christensenellales > Aristaeellaceae > RUG563. Next base: position 12,000 of record CAMOUF010000292.1, on the reverse strand, counting down.
ACGGCAAAAGAGTACAGCGCGCTCAACGCTGTACTCTGATTGAACGGCGTTACGCCGTCATGAAAAGGCAGCGTGTATCCGCTTACAGCTCCCGCCGTCCCTCCATGGCCTTGGCCAGGGTGACTTCATCCGTGTATTCCAGATCGCTGCCCACGGGCACGCCATAGGAAATGCGGCTGACCTTCACCCCCAGGGGTTTGATGAGCCGGGCCAGATAGGCTGCGGTGGCCTCGCCCTCGATATCGGGGTTGGTGGCCAAAATGACCTCCTGTACGTCCTCCGTGGAGAGGCGGGCAAGCAGTTCCTTGATGCGGATATCGTCGGGGCCCACCCCGTTCATGGGCGACAGGGTGCCGCCCAGCACATGATACAGGCCCTTAAAGTCCCGCATCCGCTCCATGGCGGCCACGTCCCGGGCGTCCCGCACCACGCAGATTTGGCCGTTGCGCCGCTCCTCATTCTGGCAGATGGGGCACAGTTCCGCCTGGGCGTAGTTGCCGCACCGGGCGCAAAAGCGCAGGGCCTTGCGCCCCTGCCACAGGGCCGCGGCCAAATCCTTCACCTGGTCCAGGGGCATCCCGGCGATGTAATAAGCCAGCCGCTGGGCGCTTTTCTGCCCGATGCCGGGCAGCCGGGACAATTGCAGCGCCATTCGGGCGATGGGATCATTTGCCTCAGCCATTTCAGAACATCCTGCCCATGCCGCCCATACCCGCGGGCGCCATCTTTTCCATGGTTTCTTCCCGGTTCTTTTCGCCTTCCCGCAGGGCCTCGTTCACCGCGGCCAGGATCAGATCCTGAAGCATTTCCACGTCGTCGGGGTCCACGGCTTCGGGCTTGATGGTCAATTCCAGCAGCTCCCGCTTGCCGGATACCTTGCAGGTGACCATGCCGCCGCCCGCGCTGGCTTCGTATTCTTTTTCATCCAGCTCTTCCTGAACCTTGGTCATCTGCTCCTGCATCTTCTGGGCCTGGCGCATAAGCTGCTGAATATTGGGGCCGCCGCCAAAACCGGCGAACTGATTCCGTGCCATACCTGTTCCTCCTTGATTTTGCAAAGCCCGGATGGGCTTTTTTCATGTCGTTTACTTCACCACCAGGTTCAGCAGCCGTCCGGGCACGTAAATGCACTTGACGATCTGCTTGTCCCCCACCAGGCGCTTTACCTGTTCGCTGCCGGGCAGGGTGGCCTGGGCCTCTTCCCGGGTCAGGGTCACGGGCACCATCAGCTTGCCCTTCACCTTGCCGTTGATCTGCACGGCGATTTCCACTTCGTCCCGCACCAGATACTTTTCATCGTAGCCGGGCCAGGGCTGAGTGTATACCGGCGCGCCGAAGCCCTGCTCCTGCCAGATTTCCTCGCAGATGTGGGGGGCCACGGGAGAGAGCAGCAGCAACAGCGTTTTATATTCGCCCTTGGTGATGCTGCCCTTCTGCACGATTTCGTTCACCAGCGTCATCATCTGGGCGATGGCGGTGTTGAACTTCATTTTTTCAAAGTCCTCAGTGACCTTCTTGATGGTCTGGTTCACGGAGACCTTGAGGTCGTCGCTGTATGCTTCGCTGTCGGTCAGGCAGTCCTGCAAACGCCACACCCGGTCCAGGAATTTGCGGCAGCCCCGGGCCCCGTTGGTGCTCCAGGGAATGGCCTGGTCGAAAGCGCCCATGAACATTTCATACATGCGGAAGGCGTCCGCGCCGATTTCCGCCACGATCTCATCGGGGTTGACCACGTTGCCCCGGCTCTTGCTCATCTTTTCTCCGTCGGTGCCCAGAATCATGCCCTGGGCCGTGCGCTTGGCGTAGGGTTCGGGGGTGGGCACTTCGCCGATATCGTAGAGGAACCGGTGCCAGAAGCGGGAGTAAAGCAGATGGCGGGTCACATGCTCCATGCCGCCGTTGTACCAGTCCACGGGCAGCCAGTATTTCAATTCTTCCTGGCTGGCAAAGGCCTTATCGTTATGGGGATCGCAGTAGCGCAGGAAATACCAGCTGGAGCCAGCCCACTGGGGCATGGTGTCGGTTTCCCGCTGAGCCGCGCCGCCGCACTTGGGGCAGGCGCAGTTCACAAAGCTGTCGATTTTCGCCAGGGGAGATTTGCCGTCAGTGCCGGGCTGGAAATCGTCGATCTCCGGCAGGCGCAGGGGCAGTTCTTCATAGGGCACGGCCACCACGCCGCACTTGGGGCAGTGCACCAGGGGAATGGGCTCGCCCCAGTAGCGCTGGCGGTTAAAGGCCCAGTCCTTCATTTTGTACTGGACGCCGGCCCGGCCAATGCCCTTCTTTTCAATTTCCTCCAGCACCCGGGCGATGGAGTCTTTCTTGTTGGTGTAGCCGTTGAGGAAATCGGAATTGATCATTTCGCCGTCGCCGGTGTAGGCTTCCTGCTCAATGTCGCCGCCCTTGATGACCTGGATGATATCAATGCCGAACTTGTGGGCAAATTCCCAGTCGCGCTGGTCATGGGCGGGCACGGCCATGATGGCCCCGGTGCCGTAGCCCATCATCACGTAGTCGGAAATAAAGATGGGCACCACCTTGCCGGTGAGGGGGTTCACGGCGGAGAGGCCGTCGATCTTGAGGCCGGTCTTTTCCTTGGTGAGCTGGGTGCGCTCAAATTCCGTTTTCTTGGCGCACACCTCCCGGTAGGCCTCGATGTCCGCCATATTTTTGATCTGGCCCGCGTATTTGTCGATCAGGGGATGCTCGGGGGCCATGACCATGAAGGTGACGCCAAAGAGGGTGTCCGGCCGGGTGGTATAGATTTCGATGGTTTCGTCGGTATCCTGTAAGGCGAAACGCACGAACGCGCCTGTGGATTTGCCGATCCAGTTAATCTGCTGCTGCTTGATGTTTTCGGGATAATCCACCGTTTCCAGGCCTTCCAGCAGCTTATCGGCATATTTGGTGATGCGCAGATACCACACGTCCTTGGGCAGCTGCACCACGTCGCCGTGGCAGATGTCGCACTTGCCGCCCTGGCTGTCCTCGTTAGAGAGCACCACCTTACAGGAGGGGCAGTAGTTGACCAGGGTCTTGTCCCTAAACACCATGCCGTGCTCAAACAGCTTCAGGAAAATCCACTGGGTCCACTTATAATAATTGGGATCGGTGGTGTCCACTTCCCGGCTGTAATCAAAGGAGAAGCCCAGCTTTTTCAGCTGCTCCCGGAAATGGTCGATGTTCTGCTTGGTCACGATGGCGGGATGAATATTATTCTTAATGGCGTAGTTCTCCGTGGGCAGGCCGAAAGCGTCCCAGCCGATGGGGAACAGCACGTTGTAGCCCTGCATCCGGCGCATACGGGAAATAATATCCATGGCCGTGTTGGACCGGGGATGGCCCACATGCAGGCCGTGGCCCGAGGGATAGGGGAATTCGATCAAAGAGTAAAACTTGGGCTTGGAGTGATCCTCCGACGCGGCGAACGCCTGATGATCGTCCCAGTATTTTTGCCACTTGGGCTCGATCTGGGCGGGTACATAGGGCTTGACAGGCATGCAAACGCCTCCTTCATTCATTGCGGATTTCTACATTATAATCAGAAACCCGTTTTTTGTAAAGTGCTTTATTGGCACAGATTGGCTTGGGGCGGCAGGCAGGCCGGAAGACAACGGCAGTATAATTTACAAAATATGGATAAGCAAAAGAAAAACAATCCTTGCCATGATGTGGAAACGGTGTTATAATAGGCAAGGATGGAAACAATATATCGGCATTCTTCTTCAGGCGCGGAGGCGTCGGCATCGCAAGGAAAGGACGTAACCCCATGAACATTCACAAATCAGCGGAAGATTACCTGGAAATGATTCTGATGCTGCGGGAGCAGAAGGGCTATGCCCGTTCAGTGGATATCGCCTCGGCCTTGGGCGTGACCAAGCCTTCGGTGAGCTTTGCCATGAAAAAACTGCGGGAGAACGGCTATATCCAGGTGGAAGAAAGAAACGAAATCACCCTGACCGAAAAGGGCATGGAAATCGCCCAGCGGATTTATGACCGGCATAAGGCCCTCACCGCTTTTCTCATCAAGATCGGCGTGGATGAAGACATGGCCCGGGAAGATGCCTGCAAGATCGAACACGATATTTCCGATGAAACCTATCGGGCCGTGGTGCGGCAATTGGACCAGGCGGACGCCTAAACCAGCCGCCCTCTTTTTCCCCCGCATACAGCAAAGCCCGGAGCCGCCTCTTTTTGAAGGCCGCTCCGGGCTTTTAAGATCATACCATTTTTATTCTAAAGAACTAACAGATTTGTTATTTGGCTTCTAAACCGTAACAGCGGGACCCTGCATCCTATATTTCTTCCATGTTCTTTCCGAATCGCTTTTCTCGGAAAGGGGGCAGGGGGAAACCGCTCTTTGGGCTCCAAAGAGCGGTTTCCCCCTGATCATCATCGTTCCTAATCTGTCATTTCCCCGCCACGGAGATTTCGCCCACGTCCACGGAGGGGCTGCCGATGGCGCTGCCGGGGAAGGTCAAATCGCTGCCCACGGCGCGGACGTTTTTCAGCAGCTGATAGAAGTTGCCCGCCACGGTGATCTGTTCCACGGGCTGATCCTTCTTTCCGTCCTTCACGGTGTAGCCCTGGGCGATCAGGGAGAAATCGCCGCTGATGGGGTTGGCCCCGGCGTGGAGGCCGCTGACCTCGGTGATCACCAGGCCGTCGCCCATCTGGGAAAGCAATTCTTCCTTGCTCTTTTCCCCGGGAGAAAGATAGAAATTGCTGGGGCTTACGTTCACGGCCCCGGCGTAGCCTGATTTGGCCGCGTTGCCGGTGGTTTTCACCCCTGCCTTTTTCGCGGTTTTCAGGTTGTGGAGCAGGGTGGTCAGCTTGCCCTTTTCAATGACCGCCTTGGTGCGGGTGGCCACGCCTTCGGCGTCAAAGGGCTGGCTGGCCAGGCCGCCGGGGAGCAGCGGATCGTCCATCAGCGTCACCGCTTCGGAGGCGATGATTTCCCCTTCCTTGCCCGCCAGCAGGCTCAGGCCCTTCTGGGCGCTTTCCGCGGAAAACACGCCAGCGAACACGCCCAGCAAATCGGGCATGCATTTGGCGTCGATAATGGCCCGGTAAGCGCCGCTGGGAACGGGCGCAGCGCGCAGCATGAACAGCGCTTCCTCCACCGCCTCCCGGGCGATCTGATCGGCGTCGATTTCGTCAAAATTCCGGCTCACCCGGAAGGCGGAGCCGGTGGACACCCGTTCGCCCTCCTTGGCGGTGGCGCTGATATAGCACACGGCCATGTTGTCCCGATAGCACAGATCCAGGCCGTGAGCCTTTCCGTCCGCTCCCACCACCCGGTTCACGATGCGGGTTTCGCCGCTGCTGGTGGAAATCATGTTATAATTCAGGGCCGTCACCCTTTCATCCAGGGCCAGGGCCTTTTTCTCAATATCCTGGATCAACTGCAGCTTTTTCTGCTCGGCCACCTGATCCAGGGCGGGATTATAATTGTACACATGGGGATATTCCCCGTCGCCCTGATAAATTTCCTGAACGTCCTCGTCCTCGGTGAGCTCGGCGCTTTCCTTCACGGCCTGAACCAATTGGCCCACCGCCTCTTCATCGAAGGCTTCCGTTGCGGCATAGCCCATTTTCCCGTTGTATAAGCCCCGCAGGCTCAGGCCCCGGGTGGCATGAACGGTATAATTGCTGATCTGGCCTTTGACGCACATGGCCCGGAAGCTGTCGCTGGAGGAAAGATAAACTTCCGCCGCCAAGATGCCTTCCTTCTGCGCCTCATCCAACAATGCCTGAATGAACTGATCTACGGTCATTTTCTTTTCCCCCTTCCTTATCGTCCGCCCACGGTCATTTCAGACACGCGGATCATGGGCTGGCCCACGTTAGTGGGGATGCTGCCGCTGATGGAGCCGCACATGCCCTGGGCCATCTGCATATCCTTGCCCACCCGGTCGATCTTGAGCAGGATCTCGCTGCCCCGGCCGATGAGGGACGCGCCCCGCACGGGATGGGCGATCTTGCCATCCTTGACCAGGTAGCCTTCCCCCACGGCGAAATTGAATTTGCCGGTGGTGGGCTCCACGCTGCCGCCGCCCATCTTCTTGGCGTACAATCCGTCGCCCATGGAAGCGATGATTTCATCGTTGTCGTCGTTCCCGGCGGCGATATAGGTGTTGCGCATCCGGGAGGTGGGGGCGAACATATAGCCCTGCCGCCGCCCGCTGCCGGTGATGGGCATGTTCATGCGGCGGGCGTTGAGCTTATCGATCATATAGTTTTTCAGAATGCCGTTTTCAATCAGCACCAGGCGTGTGGTGGGCGTGCCCTCGTCGTCAATGTTCAGGCTGCCCCACTCGTTGGGAATGGTGCCGTCGTCGATGGCGGTAACGCAGTCCGCCGCCACCTTCTGCCCCAGCTTCCCGCACATTTCGCTGTTGCCCACCGCCACGGCGGTGGCCTCCAGGGAATGGCCGCAGGCTTCGTGGAAGATCACGCCGCCAAAGCCGTTGTCGATCACCACCGGCATGATGCCCGCCGGGCACATGGGCGCGTGAAGCATGGTGCGGGCCTGCCGGGCCGCTTCCTTCGCCATGGCTTCCGGGTCGATCCTGGCATTGAAAATTTCAAAACCCTGCATGCCGCCGGGGCTGGTGCTGCCGGTCTGGTTCTCCGTGCCGTTGGAGGCGATGGCCGCCACGCTCATGCGGGTATACACCCGGGTGTCTGTGGTAAACAGGCCCTCGCTGTTGGCGATCCACACCCGCTGCACGCTGTCCATATAGCTGATGCTGCCCTGAACGATTTCCTGTTCATTGTTCAGCACCGCCTGGGCTTCCTTCATTTTTGCCACCTTCCGGGCGGACTTGACCGCGTCGGGCGATTCCTGGATGAAGTGGATGTTGGGCACGTCCGTCCAGACCAAATCCTTGGGGGCATAAAAAGCCTTGCCCTCAATGGCGGAGGCCGCCCGCTTGGCGCAGTCCAGAAGGCCGTTCATGGAAGTATCGTTGGTATATACGTATACCCCCTGGAACCCGCTGAACACCCGCACGCCCGCGCCATGGAGCCTGCGGCTGTTCACGCTTTCCACCCTGCCGGACAGCATGGAGATGTTGTTGTTCTGCCGATCCTCCAAGAAGATTTCGGCGAAATCGCCGCCTGTTTTCAGCGCTTCGGCAATGACCGCCTGCGCCACGTCCTGTTTGAGCATGAGAACCTCCCTTTTTTGTTTTGTATTGAACAGTTTCAGTCATAACAGTCAAGAGCTAAACGTGAGAAATTGAAAACTATTAACTCCTCACTCCTCACTTCTAACTCCTAACTGATTGAAAGCGCCTCGCCCTTTCTTTCCCGCTCCAGCAGGTCTATCAGATCCAATTCCGCCAGGGTGCCGGGCAGGCGCTCCTGGGATTCCGCTTCATAGGGGTTGCTCAGCAGCAGGCAGCGCATGCCCGCCTGCCGGGCCCCCTCCTCCCCTGCCGGAGTATTTTCCACCACCAGGCAGTTCCCCGTGGGCATGGCCAGCTTCCGGGCGGCGGTGAGATATACCTCCGGATCGGGCTTGCCCTTTTCGATCTGGGTACCGTCCACCACCACGTCGAACCAATGATCGATGCGCAGCTGCCGCAGGATGCCGGATGCGTTCTCGCTGGAGGAAGCCACCGCTGTTTTATATCCCTTGTTTTTCAGGGCGATCACCGTTTCCAGGGCCCCGGGCAGGATGCTTTCCTGATCCAGCCGGTCGATCATTTCATTGAAGATATCGTTTTTTCGGACGCTCAAAGCCCACATTTCCGGATTAGCGTACACCCGCTCGGCTTTTTTCAGCAGGATTTTGATGCTGTCCATGCGCTTGAGCCCCACCATTTTCAGATAGAATTCGGGCTGAAGAATGATCCCCTGCTCATACGCCAGCTGCGTCCAGGCCCGGTAATGGCATTCGTCCGTGCACACCAGCACGCCGTCCAGGTTAAAAATCACGGCTTGAATCAAGGATGTTCCTCTCTTCCTGTTAAGTTGTTTTGATCCGTGACAAAGCACGCACGATTCTCTCCATGGCCAGTATACCACGTTTTCCCATTCTTGTACAGCAAAAAAGGTTCCCGTTTCCAGGAACCTTTTGTTTTCTGATTTGAAGCAGGAGACCTTTTTTCACCGTCTATCTTTTCTTACTCTGTTCTGTCCAGGGTGCCGATATAATACACGGCGGCGCGCTCCTTGCACACGTCCCGGCTGATGAATTTTTCGTCCACCAGTTCGCCGTTTTTGAACTTTTGCAGATAGGTTTCGTTGGTAAAGCCGTCCCGGGCCTTGCGCACCAGATAAGGCTCCTCGTCCTTATAGGTGACGTAGGTATGATCGGTATCCTTCTGGAAGGTTTCCACCAGGGGGGCGGAGACGGTGGCCACGGTTTCGGTACGCAGCTTATAACTGACGCCCTCCTCTAACTTGGGCCCGTAAATGCACACCTGGCATTCATAGCTGTTCTTTTTCTTTTCCACCACCTTGGCGGTGATGTACAGGGTGCCGTCGGTATTGTTTCTGATCACCAGATCGTAGCGGTTCCAGTACACGGTGGCGTCCTGGCCAAAGGTGGTATAAGACACGGGATCGGAATGGGAAATCCGGTTCACGATCTCCAGGTCGGACAGGAGGGAGGCGATATACAGGGTGGTGCTGGCCTGGCAAACACCGCCGCCGATGCCCATCTGCTCCATCCCGGTCACATACTCGATGGCGTATTTATAGCCGTTTTGCAGCGTGCGTTCCTTGATGGTCTTATTAAAGCTGAGCCGCTCTCCCGGACCCAAGGTGGTGCCGGAGAGATAGGAAAAGGCGGTGCGGATATTGCTGGTGCGGTCCTCCGTGGAGGCGGAGGATACCGGGGTCGTGGCGCGGCTGCGCAGCGTCACCTGGTCCCGGATATCCTGGGTGGTCACCTTGGGAGCCACCGGATCGGGCGTCATTTCCAGGGTGCCGCTTTCCCCGCTGGCCGCTTTGGCCAGAATCTGTTCCTTGGCCGCCGCCACATCCAGGGATGCGCCGTACACCTCCTGCTGGATCACGAAGGGGTCGTTCAGGTTGGGGTCAAAGAAAGCAAGGGAGGCGTCCTGGGGGGCGCGGGTCAATTGCGCCTGGATCTGGCTTAAAATACTGTCCAGCCGCCCGTCGGTGAGCTCGCTTTCAGTGGTGTAAGCGTGGCGGGGATTCTGGGCCACGTCGTCCATTTCCGCCTTGCGCTCATCCAGCGTGCCGACCTTGCCCAAGCTGTAAAGCGGCTCCAGCAAGGCATACACCCCGGCCACGTCCGTGGTCACACCGAAATCGGTATAATGCAGGGTATAGAACACATGGCCCTGGTAGGTCAGCGCCAGGCTCCAGCCGGATTGGCGCTTTTCGATCTGCTCCAGCACCGCGTCGATGCCCTCCTGGGCAGTCATGCCGCCCAGGGACAGGCCGTCCACATACACGCCGGGCAGGTAGGCTTCCCGATAGGGAGCCAGCGCCTGGGCCATGGCGCGCCTGCGTTCATTTTCCTGATGCAGGCGCAGCCCCCCGTAGATGCCGCCGCCCACGACCGCAGCCAACAAGACGGTCAGCAGCACCACCGCCGTTTTGGACAGCTTTTTCTTCTGGGGCTTGGGCTGCTGCGGCGGACGGTAGCCTTGTTGAAAATTCATGAATGATCTCCTTTATTGTCAATCGTGGACTGCGCTGCGTAAGAACAGCTTTCAGCGCTGTTTTCAGAGCGCACTTCACACCGCCCAGAGATTTTTGCCCGCGGCAGGCTGAAAGCCTGCATGGCGAACTTAATTCTCTGTGCGTTAAACCCTGTATCGTTTTCTTTCCATCGCTTCCTGATGAAGCGTTAATTTGCGTTCACGAGCCTGTAAAGCGTCCAGGCGTCCCGGACAGCGTTTTTCCAGGCAGGCGCGGTTTCCCCGATTTGCCCGTGATGACCGTCGTTTTCCCGGTGGAAGTCGCTGCCGCCGGTCACAAGCAATCCCCGGGAGCGAGCCAATTGATCATAAAAAGCATAGCGCTGCCGGTTGGCGGGGTGATACACCTCCAGGCCCATGAGCCCGGCCCGCTGCCACTGATCCAGCCGGGACAGCAGCTTTTCATCCGGCCATTGGTATTCCTCCGGATGGGCCAGCACCGGCACAGCGCCCCTGCTCCGCAGCAGGCGGATGGCTTCCTCCGCGGAGGGCGTGGGCCGGGGCGCATAGGCGGGCTTGCCTGCGCCCAGATATTTTTCAAAGGCTTCGGATACGGAGCCCACATAGCCCGCTTCCTGCATGGCCCGGCCCAGGTGGGGGCGGCCTACGCTGTCCCCCGCCTGCCGAATGATTTCGTCCACGGGCAGATGCATGCCCATTTCATCCAATCGCTTTCCCATGATCCGGACCCGGGCTTCCCGGTCCCGGCGCATTTGCGCAAAGCATTCGTTCAGCGCCGGGTCGTCGGCCTTCACGCCGTAGCCCAAAATATGCACTTCCTCGTCGCCCTCGGTGCTGATTTCCACGCCGGGCAAAAAGGCCAGGCCCCGCTCGTCGGCCCAATCGGCGGCGGCGGGCAGGGCGGCCATGGTGTCATGATCGGTCACGGAAAAGAGGGTCACCTCCGCCCGCTGCACCAGCCGCGCCAGTTGATAGGCGTCCATCTGGCCGTCGGAGGCGTTGGTGTGCAGGTGCAGGTCAGGGTGGGTCATTCCGCTTCTTCCCCGCTTTCAGGCTGGGCGGTCTGTTCCGGCTGTTCCGGCTCTTCCTTGGGGCCTTCCATGAAGCGGAGGAAATCCTCCCGGGTCACGGTTTCCTTTTCGATGAGCAGTTCGCCCAGGCCGCGAAGCTGGTCGATATGCTCCCTGAGGATATTCTGGGATTCCTCGTAGCACTTGGTCAGGATGGCGCGCACCTCCGCGTCGATCAGGGCGGCGGTTTCCTCGCTGTAATCCCGGGTCTGGCCGAATTCCATGCCCACGAACACTTCCTGATCGTTGCTCAGATACACGGTGCCGATCTTATCGCTCATGCCGAACCGGGTCACCATGCCCCGGGCCAATTCCGTAGCGCGCTTCAAATCGCTCACCGCGCCGGTGCAGATGTCGTCCTGGGTCAGGCTTTCAGCCGCCCGGCCGCCCAGCATCATGGTGATGTTCTGCAGCAGGCGCTTTTTGCCCTGATGGTCAAATTCCTTTTCAGGCAGGCTCAGGGTGAGGCCGGCGGCCTGGCCGCGGGGCACCACGGTGATCATATGCACGTCGTCGCACAGGGGCAGGTAATGGCCCACGATGGCATGGCCCGCCTCGTGATAGGCGGTAATGCGGCGGTCCTCCTCCAGCACCTTGTGGCTGCGCTTTTCGGGGCCCATCTGGATGCGCTCCACCGCCTCGATCAGGTGATGCTGGGTGATGGTGGTCTGCTTTTCCCGGGCCGCCTGGATGGCGCCCTCGTTCATGATGTTTTCCAGGTCCGCGCCGGTGGCGTAGGGCGTGCGCTTGGCGATGTTTTCCAAATCCACGTCCGGGCCCAGGGGCTTGCCCCTGGAATGCACCTTCAAAATGGCGATACGGCCGTTTACGTCGGGATAGTTGACGGTGACCTGCCGGTCAAACCGGCCGGGGCGCAGCAGGGCGGGATCCAGAATATCCCGCCGGTTGGTGGCGGCCATGACGATGACGCCCTCGTTGGCGGTAAAGCCGTCCATTTCCACCAGCAATTGGTTCAGGGTCTGCTCCCGTTCATCGTGGCCGCCGCCCAGGCCCGCGCCGCGATGGCGGCCCACAGCGTCGATTTCGTCGATGAACACGATGCTGGGAGCGTTCCGCTTGGCCTGCTCAAACAAGTCGCGCACGCGGGATGCGCCCACGCCCACGAACATTTCCACAAAGTCGGAGCCCGAAATGGAGAAGAAAGGCACGTTGGCTTCCCCGGCCACGGCCTTGGCCAGCAGGGTTTTGCCCGTGCCGGGAGGGCCTACCAGCAGCACGCCCTTGGGAATGCGCGCGCCCAGGTCCACATAATGCTTGGGGTTCTT
>CAMOUF010000291.1 GCA_946626395.1 uncultured Clostridia bacterium | reverse complement strand
GGCCCTGCGGGAGGAATGGAAAAAGCGGATCAACGACGCCCGGCAAAGCCTGCCCGCCAACATGGAAAAGGCCCAGGCCGATATCGCCCACACCCTGCCCGCCTTAAAGGCCCTGTGCGCCCTGACGGAAAAAATGCACAGTCGGTATTACGAGCTCAAGCAGCAAAAAAACTTTCTGGATTACAGCGACCTGGAGCACTTGACCCTGCGGGCCCTGAAAAACCCCGACGTGCGCACCGCCGTAGCCGGGCGGTTCGACGCCCTGTTCATCGATGAATACCAGGACGTATCCGGCATTCAGGAAGCCATCCTGACGGCTTTGCATGAGGGCTTTCCCAATATGCTGTTCATGGTGGGCGACGTGAAGCAGAGCATTTACCGCTTCCGTCTGGCTGACCCCACCCTGTTTCTGCGCAAATACCAGGAATATTCCCTGGAAAGCGCCGCCCCCCGGCGGAAGATCCTTTTGCAGCAGAATTTCCGCTCCGATGAAAACGTGCTGCTGGCCACCAACGAAGTATTCGTCCACGCCATGCGGGAAAAGGAAACGGAAATCGAATACGACCAGGCGGCCATGCTGCGCCCCGGCGGGGGCCAGCCCTTCGGGGCCCCGGTGGAAATCCATCTGATGCAGGCCAAGGCCCCGGAGGACGAGGAGGAGGGCAGCGAGCTGACCCAGGGCTACCGGTACGAAGCGGCCTTCGTGGCCAAGAAAATCAAGGAATTGATGCGCTTTGCCACCGTGCGCCAGGGGGACACGGTCAGGGGGCTGAAATTCCGGGATATCGCCCTGCTCATGCGCTACGCCTCCGGCCGGGCCCCCTACATCGCCCGGGTGCTGCAAATGGAGGGCATTCCGGTATACAGCGACGCGGACGCCCAGTTCTTTGAACTGCCCGAGGTGACGGACATCCTCAATATCCTCAGAGTCATCGACAATCCCCTGCAGGATATCCCCCTGCTGGCCACCCTGCGCTGCCCCTGCTTTGCCTTTTCCGAAGAGGAGCTGGCCCGGGTGCGGCTGCTGGAGCGCACCCCCGGCGTGCCCTTCCACATCGCCTTTCAGCACGCCATGCTGGATGAATCCCCCCTGGGGGAAAAATGCAAAGAAGCCTGGAACCGTCTCGCGGACTGGCGCTTCCTGGCCCGGACGCTGCCGGTGGATCAACTCATCTGGCGGGTGCTGGATTTGAGCGGGCTGTACATGCGCGCGGGCGTCCAGGACGAAGGGGAACTGCGCCAGGCCAACCTGCGCCTGCTGGTGGAGCGGGCCCAGGGGGACGGCGGCAAGGAAGGGCTGAACGTGTTTTTAAAGGAAATGGGCCGCCTTCACGCCTCCGACGACGGCAAAGCCGCCAAGACCCTGGGGGAAAACGAGGACGTGGTGCGCATCCTGACCCTGCACAAATCCAAGGGGCTGGAATTTCCCGTGGTGTTCCTGCTGGAAATGGCCCGGCCCTTCCGCAAGGGGGACAGGGGCCTTTTGCGCCTGCACGCCAAATACGGCATGGCCCTGCAATATATCAACGGGGAAAAGCGCGTCACCAGGGAAACCTGCGCCCAGGCCGCCCTGGCGTCCCTGTCGGAAAAGGAGGCCCGGGCCGAGGAAGCGCGTCTTTTGTATGTGGGCATGACCCGGGCCCGGGAGCGGCTGCTGCTGGTGGGCTCCCCCCGGCGGCTGGAGAAGGCGCTGGACGCCTGGTCCCGCCCCGCCACGGCCTACGCGGCAGGGGCCGCCCAATGCATGCTGGACTGGGTGATGCCCGCCCTGGGCGGCTATCGGGAAGGACAGTTCACCGGGAAAAACGGCAGCGTTTGGCGCATGATGCTGGAGCCGGCGGAGGAATTCACCGCCCCGGCCCCGGCCCGGATCGCCCCGCCGCCCCTGCTTCCGGCCGGGCAGCCCAGCGCCCTGACCGTGGCCCGCATGACCCGGAAAGTAGAGCCCCGGCCCCCGCTGAAAATTTCCGTCACCGCCATGGCCAAGCGCATCCGGGACAACCGGGACGACTGGGAATCCCCCGCCGACAAGCGCCGCCTGCCCGACGAGGCCCCGGTGCCCAAGTTCATGAAAAAGGAAGAGGAGCTCACCGCCGCCCAGCGCGGCACCGTGACCCACCGGGTGCTGAGCCTATTGGATGAAGGGCTGCTGCGGGAAGGGAAAATGGACGAAGCCCTGACCCAGCTCCAAGGCCGCAAGCTGCTTTCAGACAAGGAAAAGCAGGTGATTCAAAAGGATTGGCTCATGAATTTTTATTCCTCTCCCCTGGCCCAACGGGCCCTGGCCTCCCCCGTGATGCGCCGGGAATGGGCCTTCAATATGCAGGGGGAAATGGGCAGCATGATCCAAGGAGTCATCGACCTGTGCTTTCAGGAGGACGGCCAATGGGTGCTGGCGGACTACAAAACCGACGACGCCAGCCGGGATACCCTGCTGGAACGCTACGCCCTTCAGCTGCGCTGGTACGCCAAGGCTCTGGCTGAAATCACCCGCATCCCCGTGAAGGAAATCTATCTGTTCAGCCTGCGCACCGGGGAGGCCATTTGGGTGGAGCAGGATTCGGGGTTGGGCATGAGGCAATAGGCATTAGGCATTAGGGCAATACCGTATAATTCGTAATAGCCGGCGAATCAACATCCCTCAGGGCAAATTCTACTCATCTGCCCTCATCAGCCCGCCGTGAGCGAAACCTGAATCAAGCCGTAACCGAAGGTCGGTCGGCCAGAATCAGGTTCGCCAGGGCGAACAACATATGCAGTTGAGCGTTTACCTTTGGCAAGCCTCGCAATCGCGTCTTTCGGTATCGGAACATCACTTTGACGACTGCGAATACATGCTCCACTTTGCAACGGATGGATGACTTGGCATGTTCGGCTGCGCGTGCTTTTGCCTGTTCTGCTTCCGGTAACTTCTTTAGAGAGGAACGGCGTACATTGATCTTGAACTGAATCGGGTTTCCTTCACGATTGACTTTGGGCACTTCCTCGTGTTGATCACCGCCATATCCGCCAGGCTGTACACGTTCTGCAACACATAAATCCGAAGCATCAGTTCCAGGTCGTAGGGCTTGTTCCCGCGCTCTCCTTTGTAATAGTGCGGCTGTATCTTCTTCACCCATTCGCCCCACGGTACCAACCGGTCCATTTGCTCCAGGAATTCCTTCTTGTGCGTTCTGACTTCCGAGAGTTCGTCTGTCCAGAACGACATCGTCATCTGCTTATCCATGTCTATATTATATCACATCTTGGATTCCTTCGCTATCACATTACAGTTCTGTGCGGTATTGCCCTAAATGAATACGCTTGGGGATCTGTGGATGATGCCGATCGTCGCTTGCACGAAACCACGGAGCTTTCCAAGGAAAACGCAATTAGTTGGATTATGACGCATGAGGACAACAAGGAAAGATTACTGAGGGTGCTCTCGAAGATTGGACGTTTACCCGGATAAAGCCATTATAGCAGGGGGAATGCGGGGGCTGGTCAAGCGACATTTTGAAAAAGCAGGAAGGAGTTACATCCTATGTTCGCAAGGTTCAAGGCGTGGATCAAGCGCCGTGCGGAACGGAAGGAAAGGGCGAAGCAGGGTGCTGCCGCCGATCCCAGCGAGGCGCTCCGTCAGGCGAAGGACAATACCTGGTCGGGGATGGCCACGGACGCCAGGCGCAACCAGCCCGGTTTCGGCAGCGCGCCCAACGGGGCAGGCCGCCGCTGAACTTTCCCAGCGTCTTTTCCTATGTATCCGGATTCAGAAACGCTTCAAGGGCGGCTCACATGCAGGGCTGCCCTTTTTTTATTTTGTCCACTGTATTTTTTTCTTTTCGTCGTTGATTTGTTGGATAAACGGTGCTATCATATAAATTGAGGGGTTCTGTAGTTTTATTGCCCCTGCCTGAATGTGAAACTGAGATAGATTTTATTGGGAGGAATAAGCACATGACAATCACCAAAACCATGAACGGCAGCGAACTGACCCTGAGCCTGGAAGGCAGGCTGGACACCGTGACCTCGCCGGAGCTGGAAAAAGAGCTGAACGCCGACATGGACAGCGCCAACAGCCTGATCCTGGATTTCAGCCGCCTGGATTATATTTCTTCCGCCGGGCTGCGGGTGCTGCTGAGCGCGCACAAGTACATGTCCTTCAAGGACGGCATGAAGATCATCCATGTCAACGAGCTGGTACAGGAAGTGTTTGACGTGACCGGGTTTTCCGATATCCTGAATATTGCATAAGGAGGGCGAGCCCATGAGAACCGATACCATCACCGTGTCCAGCGCAGGCAGCCAGATCGAAAAAGCGCTGGAGCAAGTGGATAAAGTGGCGGCCTATAAGGAGCTTTCTTCCAAGAACACCCTGCACCTGCGCCTGCTGACGGAAGAAATGATGGGCATGATGCGCTCCATCACCGGCGAAAAGCAGGGCCAATTCTGGATCGAGGATGAAGACGGCGTGTACGAACTGCACCTGAAGGTGTTCACGCGGATGAGCCTGGACAAGCGGGATCAGCTGCTGGCCGCCTCCTTCTCCGGAAAAAACGAAGCGGCCAAGGGCCTGATGGGCAGGCTGCGGGATTTCTTCGACCAGGGTGCGGATGCGCCCAGCGTGCCTCTGTATCACGGGGAAATGCTGGGGGAAGCCACCGGGTCCACCCTGAACTGGGAATGGTCCATGATTGCCTATGAAGACACGCTGCGCCCCATGGTGGATCAGGATGAAAACGCCCGGGCCATGTGGGATGAGCTGGAAAAATCCGTGGTCAGGCATGTGGCCGACGATGTGAAGGTCTTTATCCGCGGCTCCCACGCGGAAATGATCATCATCAAAAAGCTGGCGTAACCCAAAGGCCCTTTCCCGGGACACACCCAAAAAGCCGACTCTTTTCAGACAGAGCCGGCTTTTTTGACTGTCGTTTTTTGATTCCTTGAAGAACGCTTTAAGTAACTATTTTCTGGGGGAAACCATTCTTTGGAGCCCAAAGAATGGTTTCCCCCAGACCCCCTTCCAAGCAAACCTTTTGCGGATTGGAATCATGTTATAACATTTTTGTTGGTTTCCGCTGTTACGAATAAGGAACGAAAAAATGCTTGTTCATTATGCATCAGGCGGAGATTGTCGGTTTATCCCAACTGCGATTTTTCGCCATATGCGGGTCCAGGGACGAAGCACGGACAGCCGCCTGTGGCGGATGTTCTATCCGTGCTGAGATCAACCGAAACGAGCAATGTCCGCATCAAGCGGACTTGCGTTGATTGAGGCTGCGGAACT